>NZ_JAVRBN020000067.1:0-23635 GCF_034531305.2 Nostoc sp. ChiQUE02 | reverse complement strand
CCTTCGGACGGTGCGTTAGCCAGAGGCATAACGCACCCTACGTATATTTCAAAAATCAAATATGAGTCCTATAGCAGCAAAGTCATGCTTGAAGGTCAGTGATTTCTCTTCATTGAGCAGAGCAATACTCCTGGTGTTTCCGTCCATCATAGACATCGGCCATTGGCGTCAAAAAACAGTCAGAATAGATAAATTGGTATAAAATCAGCCGAAACAAAGATGGTAGAAACAACAAACATCGAAATTAACACTACAAAAGTCAAAGTACCTAACAATGACTTAGAAATCGATGCTTACTTAGCTCAACCAGCACATAAGGGAACCTTTGGCGCGGTTATAGTTTTTCCAGAAATTTTTGGAATCAATAGTAATATTCGAGATATCACTGAACTAATTGCAAAACAAGGTTATGTAGCAATAGCCCCCGCGATGTATCAACGTCTTGCTCCCGGTTTTGAGGCTGATTTTAGCCCTGAAGATATTGGGTTTAGTCCAGAAAGCTATCGGCTGGGGTTGGAATACTATCAACAAGTAAAGTATCAAGATATCTTAAGTGATATTCAAGCTGCGATCGCTTACCTCAAAACTTTACCCAATGTCAAAGATGATGCAATTGGTGTAATTGGTTTTTGTTTTGGCGGTCATGTTGCTTATATAGCTGCAACTTTCCCTGATATCAAAGCAACAGCTTCCTTTTACGGTGGTGGGATTACCACTTCTAGTTATGGTGAAGAAACTCCAACGATTAATCGCACCTCAGAAATTAAAGGTACTATTTATGCATTTTTTGGTACAAGAGATTCATTAGTTTCCCAGGAAGAAAACGAGCAAATTGAAGCAGAATTAAAGAAACATCAAATAAATCATCGTGTATTTCGATATGATGCAGGACATGGATTCTTTGCCGGATTTTTCAAAGACCAGTACCCATTTATGGAACAACACCCAAGCTACAATCCTGAAGCTGCTCCTGATGCTTGGCAACATGTTCTAGAACTGTTTCAAAATCACTTGTAAAACCTAAAAATTCAGGAGTCATAATTCAGAATTATTATAAAATTAAGGATGCTATAGCTTTTTAATTATTAAGCTTTGGTTTCAAAATATTCTTAATTTTGTCTTCTGAATTGTTTCTTTAAAACTAAATGATATAAATTGTGGTGTCTTGTCGCCAAGTGCAACACACCACAGTTTCAGAGATAATTCGTAAAGAAAATCTAAAAGTAACTGAATCTGAGTTTACTCAGGATCTAGACTAAATCAGTGTATTTATATAGTTTTTGCTGCCATAATAGTTCATAAATTTAATAAAAATTATATGATTAATAGAGGTTTTCAAAAATTCTAAATAAGGAGATTTATAAATGGTTGATTCTCTGATTATATTGTTTATCTTGTTACTAACTATTCCCTTTATTATTGCTCAGATTATGCCTAACATAAAGTGGCTAATAGCTTATGCTGTTTTTTTTGGAACCTTAGCTATTTGGCTGTATTATGAACATATAACAACGCCAACCTATCGCCAAGGAAATGGTTTCTCCTACGCGTTTGGAATAGCAGGTGCTTGTTTATTTGATACATCAATAATTGTAGGAATTATTAATAGAGCTATCGTGTTATATTTTAAGTCAATAGGTTATACAATCAACATCTGGTTTATAGTTAGCTTAGTTTTCCTTGATCCGATGCTTATTGTACTTATTTTGCCTGCATTGTTTAGAGCTTATTCATAAAGTAAATATTAAGTAGAGTATGTTACGGCTATGGAAGGATTTGAGAGTTTGAGAAAGTCAGAATTAGCCGTAACACACTAGATATGTTGGTGCGTTAAGCGTTGCTATAACGCACCCTACAGTTTAAGGTTTAGTTTATAAATCACCTCTTAAACATGCGATCGCAGTAATACCAATTTTCTGCGAAGTTGCACATTATTTTGGCCCCTCCCAACCTCCCTTTAATAAGGGGAGGTGTCGCAGGCGGTGGGGTTCTTTCTATGCGTCTTCATCTGGAAATGGTATGAGCACGATATTATTGCTTTTAAGTTTTGGAATTTTTCAGCAGTAATTGACAACCACATAAAAACGGGTTTGGATTTTCTGTGCGATCGTCCACAAGCACCTCAATGGGAAGTTTACTGTTGTAAATCAGTTCGTCATAATTCATCAATGCATCCCACTTGATCTTGCCAGTCGGGAAGCCTAGCTGTGAAGTAGCATCAGATATTAACTCTTGCCATTTCTGAATTTCTGGCTCTTGGGATTTACAGTAATCGAGAATGGCAATAAATGCACCAGGCTTAGTAACTCGTAGGATCTCCTCAAGAGCGCGGACTGGATCTTCAACGACACAGAGGGTAAATCCCGATGCTGCTGCATCAAAGCTATTATCAGGAAAATCAAGATTGCACATATCCGCTACTTTGAAAGTGATGTCTGCGGATACGCGCTTTTTACGTGCTTCATCCATCATCTTCTCAGAAAGATCAACACCGACGACACTTACCCCTTCAGGATAGGCTGAAAGATTAAGACCTGTTCCTACCGCAGCATCTAGGACGGTTTGCCCTGGTTTCAGCTGCAAAGAAGCGATTAGGGGTTCGCGCTCGATGTGCCAGTAACGCTTCATGATTGCGTCATAATCTACCGCGCCCCGATCGTAGGTTTCAATCACCTGATTTATCTGCATAGGTTTCTTAACAAATAGGACTACTGATTTTAACTATCTGTTTAACTGTATAATGTGTTAGCGCTCAAACCACGTGTATTTTACTACTAGCTAAATAAGTTGACAATTGCAAATCAGTATCAAGTTAAACCACTCCATGAACTTTTAGCCGCAGAGGAATCTGAATAATAAACTCGGTTCCTTGTCCAGAAGTTGAGAAGCACTCCAGTTTACCGCCATGTTTTTCTGTGACGATTTGGTAGCTGATGGACATCCCCATTCCGGTTCCTTTGCCAATGGGTTTGGTGGTGAAGAAGGGATCGAATATTCGTTGCTGAATTTCTTTGGAAATACCGACTCCGTTATCAGCGATCGCCACTTCTAACCACGTTGAATTAAGCACAGATGTACGAATCTTAATTCGACTGGGATTGTCTTGGATCTCTTGATAGGTACGCTTGGCATTATTTTCTTCTAACGCATCAATTGCATTCACTAAAATATTCATAAACACCTGGTTAAGTTGTCCGGCATAGCATTCTACTAGGGGTACAGCGCCGTAGTCTTTGCTGACCTCAATTTCTGGTTGTTCTGATTTCGCTTTCAGGCGGTGTTGCAAAATCATCAAGGTACTGTCGATACCCTCATGAATATCGACCCTTTTGAATTCCGCTTCGTCGATGCGGGAGAAGTTCCGCAGCGACAGTACAATCTGGCGAATGCGATCGGTGCCCACTTTCATGGAAGACAACATTTTCGGCAAGTCTTCCTGCAAAAACTCCAGATCCATGTCTTCGGCAGCAGTTTGAATTTCAGGAACAAGGTTAGAATTATGCTGCTGATACAACTGCAAAATTGCTAATAAATCTTGGGTATATTCCTGCACATGGACGAGGTTGCCATGAATAAAGTTGACTGGATTATTAATTTCGTGTGCGACTCCAGCAACTAGTTGTCCCAGACTAGACATTTTTTCACTTTGAATAACTTGAGATTGAGTGCGTTGCAACTCCCCTAATGCATTTTTGAGTTCAGTGGTGCGTTCTTCTACCCGGTATTCTAGTTCTTCTTTGCTTTTTTCTAAGGCAGTAAACGATTCGTGCACTTGCCCTGCCATGTGGTTGAAAGAGTTGGAAAGGGTATTAAGTTCTCGAATGCCGCTAGTTTCGACTGTCTGATCTAAATTGCCGGATGCCATTGCCTTACTTGCCCGATTCAGGCGCAGAATCGGGCGTACAATCCAATGGGAGGTAAACACACCCATCACCGAGGCAATAACCAATGCGCCAAAACAAAGTGCGATCGTAGTGTGCGTATTAGCATTAATTTGCGCCATGAATGCATTTTCTGGCACACTCACTACCATCAACCAATTCAAACCATACTTGTCACGCCAAGGTGCAACATCGACAAAATACCGTTTTCCTTGCACCTCAAGTTGAAAATCTGTGTCTTGGGTGATGGAATTAAACCCGTTGGAGGTTTGTAAGTGTCTGGCAATGTTCTGGATTATTGGGTCAGAACTGTTGATCGCCCGCAATCTCTCAGCCTTTTGATTAATGAAGGTAAAGGGCTTTTCTGTGCCGGAAGTGGCGATTAATGTGCCATCCCGTTCTAAAAGGAACACCCGCCCAGACTGACTGATATTCAAGCTGCGTAAAAAATCGCCCAGTTTCAACAGATGAATATCGGAGGCAATCATTCCTAGTAAGCGATTTTGCGAATCATAGATTGGACGACTGCTAGAGGCGACGATGTAGGGACCTGTGGGAAAAATTCCAATCAGAATCTTTGCCCAAATGGGTTTATTGGCGGCTATGGGTTGGGTATACCAAGGTTCGCTAGAATTTTCCCAATTCCACCGAGCATTTACCTTAGTTTGATTGCCTCGATCGTCAGTAGCATAAGTGTAGACATTGTTAGGAGGTTTGGCAGTCCAATCATCAATGGTGATAGTTTTGCCATCATAACGAGCTGCACCCACCCCTTCACCCGTCGTTAGCCCGATACCAATATAAGTTAGGTCAGAGGTGTGCATTTGATCCCAGAAATATTTGCCAAGGGTTTTGCGATCGCGCACATCCAATATTCCCCTGCGGATGGCATCTGCGTTAATCTGATTAAGCGTTTGCGGAATGGAAAGATAAGACTTCAAATGTTCATCCACTACCTCGCTGGTGCGATCTATTAACTGTTCTGCTAAGTGGTTAACTGCTCTTTGTCCATTTTTAAAGGACAAATAACCTACTAAGCTGACCGCTCCAAAAATTTGGATAAGGAAGGGAACAACAAGAACAATCTGTAATGGGAACGCTTTACCTTCTTTGCTGAGATAGTGAGTTTTCATTGCTGGAAGCTGGAAGTTGTGCTAACTTGATTTGCTTCTATAGTTCCCAATATGCTCACATACTCACCTTTGTTTAAATTTTTTCTCAAGTCAACGGGTAAATATTTCGCTGGCTCAGTTGATAGAGAGGTCAAGCACGATCAGCGATCGCAGTTAAAATCTCAATTGGCATCAATCACATATGTGTGTCCCTACCCGATAATTTGATTACCTGAAAATTGCAGTCTCTATCACTTTAAATATCTTAAAAGATATTTGTAAAGTCTAATTTAGAATTTGCAAAAATATTTTTTTTAGATTCACCGGATTCTATTGAGTTTTTCAGAATAATAGCTCATCTACATCATTTTTTGTCTTCGCTGAACTAGATTGAGCTATAAAGGAAAGGTTTATGACAACACAATTTTTTCGCGGTATTAATTATACAGAACAAGTCATTTCAGGTAATGATAAAAAAGTTTTAGGTACTGCCAATCCAGATTGGTTGATTGTAGAAGGCAACAACAATGTTGTGAACACCGGAAATGGCAATGATGTTGTCTTGCTAGGGAGAAAGCTAGATTTAATCTTTAATTTTGATACTAGCATTTTTAGCGGTCAGGTCTTGCAAACTAGTCCGCTGCCTTGTAATTCAAATGGAATTGATGCGATTGTTCGTACTGGAACAGGAGATGATTATGTCAGTTTAGGATCAGGCAATTACACAATTTATTTGGGCAGTGGAAACAACTTTTTAGACGATTACGGTGGAAAATATCTATTCGATACTAATGGTAATATTATTGGCTTAGAGCCAATTTCAACATTGGTTGCCTCAGCAGGTTCAGGCGACGATATTTTCTATTTAAGTGGATTTTCTAACCGAACCATTAATGCGGGTAAAGGCAACAACTTAATTTTGCTGGGAAGTGGAGACGCAAACATCAATACAGGCTCAGGAAGTGACGTTATTAGCAGTGAAGTTTCGATATTGACTTATATTTTTGACACAAAATTGCCATCCTATAACCAAACTATAAAAGCTGGAGATGGTGATAATCAGATTGCTGTTGTTCCCTATGGCGAAACCACAATTCAAACCGGCAGAGGCAATGATTTTATTCTTGCTGCTGGAATCTCTAACTCAAGTTCTGCAAAGATTTTTGCAGGTAATGGCAACAATACAATTGTTACAACTGATACTAGCAGTTCTATTAGGTCTGGCTCCGGTGATGACTTAATTTTTGCTGGTTCAGGTGATGACACCATCTATGGGGGAAATGGGAATGATGTAATCAATCTGCGGGGAGAAACGGTTTCTCTTCCGAATCCTTTAAGTACAGATACAAACCTGTTTGGTTTATCTATTGAGGTAACAGGTGGGGGGAATGATACAGTCTACTTGGGTCAAGAGAAAGATACAGACACAGTAATTTTGGGAAGCAGTGGGTTTGCTGCCATCTATGGCTTTGGTTGCAACGATCGCTTAAATGTCAGCGGCTTAAATGCCAGCTTCAGCCAGATAGGAAAAGATACGCTAATTAGTTCATGTGGTGGTTCTTTGGGAATTCTCAAAGGATATACAGGTTCAGTAAATTTGGTCTAATAGTTGGGGACGCGATCGCCTAGCTGCATAGAATCTTTCAGGACTCTAAATCCCCCTAACCTTTGAGAAATAAAGGGTTGGGGGTTTTTTATCCGTAAGTCTTCTGTAAGGTATTAATACATGCGATCGCGTTTGTTTTTAAAATACCCATATTGACGTGATACGTTGTAATTTATACTATTAACAAAGTTGGCGTAGCCCTCTTTTGCAGAGAAAACAGAAACACTATGGCAAAGCGTAAGAAAAGCAATCTTCAGTGGATTCAAGAAACGCTTGTATTAAAAGCTAACCTTTGCTTATAGTAGGGTTACTTATCTGTGACCTAATGGCTGATGTAGGTTTCCCTGATTAAAAAATAGATATTAGCAATAGCATAAGCACAGTCCATCGCAGACATCACTAAATTTGTTTTTTTATAGTTTCATGAGTTAAATTTTTAAATTTGGAGGAAATTATGCAGCAATTTAAAGTAATATCAGATAGCTTGAATATACGTTCAGCACCTATTGTAGACGATACCAACCATCTAGCAGTTCTTCCAAAATCACATATTTTATCTAAAATCGAAAATTCAGATGATGACAAGTGGTGGAAGGTTACAACTATTTTCAAAGGAAAAACTTTAGAAGGTTTTGTAGCTCATAAATTTCTTAGTCCAGTCACAATCTTTGCTAACAAAACCATTATTGATATTGGTGGAATTCCTATTCGCCAAGCAGATGGAGAATCTGTATTTTTCTATGAAGCAGGTATGAGCATTAATGCTGATGGTGCTCCTAATGCTTATCACCCAGCAGATACAGGGATTGATTTTTTGGAAAATGCTGGGCATTCAGGTAACTGGTGGGCACTAGCTGTAGATAAAAAGGGCAATCCGTTTATTCAGGGCAGTAGCGATCCATATCCTGGATACTATATTTCTACAACTGCATTATTCGACTCAGGATTTGTCAACCAAGATCCACGTCGGTATGTTGATTCAACAAAGATCCCATATATTGTTCTTCCGGGAAATGATAATTTTAGAAAGGTTACAGGCGTTAAATTAGGAGATTTTGCAGTTGCTTACAACATTAATAATGAAAAACTCGCTTTTGCAATCCATGCTGATATTGGGCCTAAGAACCAGATAGGCGAGGGTTCAATAGCTCTGTCTCAAGCTCTTGGAAACGATCCATTGGTGCGTTCAAGAGTTAGGAAAGGAATTCCCAAAGACATCGTTTATGTTATTTTCCCAGGTTCTGGGAATGGACAGCCAAGAAAAACTTCAGAGATAGAAGCTGAAACTAAACGGCTCTTTGAAATATGGGGTGGGGTAGAACGGATAAAGTCTCTATAAAAGTGGACTTTATGCAAATTTAGAAATTATTTATAAAGTAAATCTTAAGTAGGGTGTGTTACGGCTTTAGCCTAACGCACCGTGTTACATGGGAGTGCGTTAGACGCTTTGATGACATTTTTTGTGACAAACATCTGGAAATATGCGCTTAACACAGCTTATGGTAATTTTATTTTGAGTTTATAAATTACCTCTTTGTGCGATCGCGCCTAAGAATTTGGTTGCAGTAGAGACGTAGCATTGCTACGTCTCTACATTCTTTTTCGGAGAGCGATTGCAATCATTTGGGCTTGACAAAATTTTGAGTACTAGCGCACATCTTAACTTGTCGCTACCGTTTTCTTTCCATTTTTGCTCTCCAGACTGGCAACGAATGACGGTTGCTCATCACTGGGAGTTGGCGACTCGCCTCGCAGTCCCTTACGACGCTGGTTTTTAGGAACTCCTCCCGCCATACCGTACTCTACACTGCTTTTGCCATATCGAGTCCCAACTGCCATGAGCATGTGCTCTGTCATATCTCCCAACTCGTCTTCTGTTTCCAGCATTTCCCGATACAACTTATCCAAGCTAGAAAGGGCACTGTTATATGCATTTTCTCTAGTTCGCATCGTTTCGATCAGGGTTGAGAAGGCAGGTAAAGTGAGTCCATTGCCTAAATCTAACCTCGGATCAATTGAGTTTATGCTGGCCGCACGGCGCACTGCTCTTTCTAACACTACGGAAGTTCTTTTTCTCCGAGCCATGATCTACACCTTGTAATACAGTACGGTTAATATTCTTTACCTTAAAAAATTTACGTATAGATCAGCCTGAGAGAATTCCTGCAAATCTGCAATGGTTTTTGCTACACAGAGAAAATTACAGTAGATTGCGCGAACTACTTAAATGAGAAAGCAAACTGGAGTTTGAGAAAGTAAAAGCTCCTTTTGCTTGCGGAAAACACCAAAATGAGAAAGCAAACTGGGGTTTGAGAAAGTAAAAGCTGTTTTTGCTTGCGGAAAACACCAAAATGAGAAAGCAAACTGGGGTTTGAGAAAGTAAAAGCTGCTTTTGCTTACGGAAAACACCGAAATGAGAAAGCAAAAGCTCCTTTTGAGAAAGTAAAAGCTCCTTTTGCTAACTAAATTCGACTTTATCCATATTTCTGTGCTGCAATGGCTAGTTTTGCTCGTTGTGATGGTAGTGCGATCGCAAAGCATAATGCTTAAATACAGCTTGTATTATGTCTAAATGTGTGTATTAGATAGAAAAATTCCGGATAACTATCTCAAATAGGGTAATTATACGGAAATTTTCCGTCTAATAAATAGTTAGACTTTCAAATAGTTTATATATAAATGTCTATATGAATAGTACGGAATACGAACTATTTGTTCAAGATATACAGCAGATTTTGCTGAAAGCACAAGCTTTAGAAACCATCAGAGTTGATCACAATATAAAGCTTAAAGGGGTCAGTGGCCAAGAACACCAGATTGATGTTTATTGGGAGTATCGTATTGCCGGAGTTACTCACCGCGTCGCACTAGAATGCAAGCTTCATAAAACAAAAGTTGATCTAGGTGTTGTTAGAGATTTTTGGGGTGTTTTAGATGACATACCTGGTTTACGCGGAGTTATTATCTCACCAGTTGACTTTACATCAGGTGCAAAAACATATGCTACTAGCAAAGGTATTGGGCTTAAAGTTTTTAGAGAAGCTAAAGATGCTGACTACAAAGGACGATTAAGGGCTATTCACATCAATGTAACTGTAAGGTTTCCTTTAAATCCTAGGCTGCAAATGAATCTTGATGAAAGCTGGCTTGCATCAAATTTAACTCCTCAACGACAAGAATTTATCCGGAGAATAGAATCCACATCAGAGATTGAAACTGAAGGAGTAATTATTGAGGATAGAGATAGCAGAGAAACAATTTTACTTTCTAGGCTTTTAGCTTATTTGCCAGTTCTCGAATTAGAGGATATTTCAGGTACTCACACTTGGAAAAAGACTTTTATAAACGGTTATTGGGTTTATCAGTCAAGTCAGTTGGAGCTTAAGTTATCAAGTGTAAAGGTTGATTATGAAGTCAGAGAAGCAACTCAGCAGATTGTTATAGATGGTGGTGACATTGCCAATACTTTAGTTCAAGATGCATTGGAGGGAACCCTTCTTTTTGTGAATGAGCAAGGTAGGGTTACTGGAGATATTGAATTGGAGGGAATTCATTATTACTAGTCAGTATCAACGCACCCCTCCTGTAGCTACTAGCTACCCAAACCAAGAATGGTATAAAAGAAAACAGTTAAAGGTTGTTATCATATCCTTGAAACTGCTTAATACTCAGTTTTAACAGCGAATCCTAAAAGTGATCAATTTGCTCTCAATATTGGATGTAGAGGTTAGGTAATGAAGAAAGACAATAAAATAAAATTTAAGGGCGACAAAGAAGGATACTGTAATATTTGTGGGAAGTATTCTCAACTCACGCGTGATCATATTCCTCCTCAAGGCTGTGTAAAACCAACACTCGTCGAGTTAAGAACACTATCACAATATATCTCGGAATCAAGTAAAAATCTAAAGGTTTCTCAAAGCGGACTTAACATACTTTCTATTTGTGGAAACTGTAATAATAATTTGCTTGGCACAGAATATGATCCAGAATTGATTGAGGTGTCCAAAAAAGTGGCTGGCATGGTGAGGATTCAGCGAGAACTAGGACTATCTTTACCAACCCAGAAGTTCCTGGTGAGGGCAGATATATTATGTACCATGATGACTCAACCTTTTTAGCACAACCGAAAAAAACAAAAGGATTTGGCTAACATAATTTCACTATTTTAGTTTTTTAGCTTCAAGTATAATCGCATCCCTCCTGTAACGTGCGTTGCGCGCCGTGACAAAACACCCTGCTACTGGCAATTTGATACGATTAGCAAAGTGAGCGATCGCCTACGCCCTAAATTAAGCGATCGCTTATCAAAGCGTAAATCTTACCTGGACTGTATTAAATAATTGATTATACCTAAAATTATTAAATGAGCCGGGTAGAAC
Organism: Nostoc sp. ChiQUE02; assembly: GCF_034531305.2. Taxonomy (NCBI): domain Bacteria; kingdom Bacillati; phylum Cyanobacteriota; class Cyanophyceae; order Nostocales; family Nostocaceae; genus Nostoc; species Nostoc sp. ChiQUE02. Next base: position 12,654 of record NZ_JAVRBN020000067.1, on the reverse strand, counting down.
ACATAAAACCATCTAGCTCGTGAACCTTGTCTACCATTGAATTGAAAAACAATGAATCCTGCAAAAACTGCCCAAATTTGAAATATATAATTCATAGATAGAATTACTAAAATCAAATGCAAAATGCACCAGTAGAGCAACCATACCCCGGCCTTCAGTTTGTCTATTAAAGACATCAATAAAATTACTCCAATCCCATATCCTCCATACTCAAAGCCCAAGCCTTCGGAAACTGCTGCACACAATCCAATAATTATTAATTGCTGCCATAATTGCGGAAAAAGCTTTACTAAGCGCAACATCACAAGTCCAAGAAGAAGCGTGAAGAGAATATTAGGTGAGAACCTCTGGAAAACAAATGTATAGATTGGCTGAGATATAATTGCTGTAATTAATAGCCTGCTTCCATAGCGGTACACATTTTGGGTGTGTTTTTCGCCTTTAGCCAGAAGCCATGCAAAGAGGGGAAAGCTCAATCGTCCAATAAAGTGCAATATTAATAAGTCTGGCATTAGCAAATAGCACACATGATCCATAACCATGAACACTGCTGCTAAGATTTTAATGGTGAAAGCTGAAACTTTAATCATAACGCTGAGTTTTACCGTCAAAATTGCCAAATAGGTTTTTAATGATCGCTTGCCGGTTCAAAAAAATATCCTGAGTGAAATCCTCCGCTTCTTGGGGGTTGCCCAAACCTTCAACGCCAGTCCGCCACTGAAGGAGAATGTTAGCTTGCCGGCTTGACTGTGGCTCCCCAACCTACCCATAGATTCATAAAGCCGATGCATGAAAATTAAGATTTATAATTTTTATTTGGTAAAAGTAATACAAGAGCGCTAATAAATACTAGCAATTTGATAACATTAACAAAGTTGATGATTGTCTACGATCCAAATTAGGCGATGTCTACGACGGGCTAACGCCTATGCCCTCTTCAGCAGATTGGCAAAAACACTATGGCAAAGCGTAAGAAAAGCAATCTCCAGTGGATTAAAGAAACGCTTGAACTAAAACCTGACCATCGCTGGGAATCTCCATCAGGCTACAAAATATTTGTAGGAGATCGAGGCGCTGTCCGCTTGAATGTTCCCCAAGATTGGGTTTTGGAGCCACAAGAAAAATCTTTCAAGTTCCTCGATAAAAAACCGCCCAACGATGATTGCTGCCTGGAAGTGTCTTTCAATCGCCTGCCACCCAATGACTGGAGCCAGTTTCCGCTCAAATCCACTTTGAAGAAAGTCCTGGAAGACGACAGCCGCAATATCATTGCCAAGGGAGAAATTTTTACCGTCAAGCGCCAAACCGCCAGAATTGTGTGGACAGAGATGAAGTTTATTGATACTCAAGAAGAACCACGGGAAGCTTTTTCACGGACTTGCATTGGTTTGGGATCAAATGTTCAGTGCTTGATTACATTCGATTATTGGGCAGATCAAGCAGAACAATTAATACCTGTTTGGGATGAAGCGATGCGTAGCCTCACGCTAGGGTTGTATATTCGTGACCCCATGACTGGTCTAGCTTTCCCAGACTGAGCTACAACAAGAAATCGTGAGCATCTATCAATCCAATATGCTAAATTTGGAGCGGGATAGTAACAAAGTTACAAAGCTATGGTTTAGGTTCTATATGCCTAACTGGTGCGCCAAGCTTTTGCATAAGCGTATACCGCGGAGTCCTTTAAACTATACCATTGTTTGATTAGCTCAGTTGGTAGAGCGATCGACTCATAATCGATGGGTCACAGGTTCGACCCCTGTATCAAACCCCAGGAAGTTAGCTCACTGGTAGAGCAATCGACTCATAATCGATGTGTTGTAGGTTCGATTCCTATACTTTCACCCAAAACCCTGTCCGGGTTAAAAGACAATACCCTTCCAAGGTAGCCAATATGGTACGAATCTTAACAGATTCGAGACCCCTTATTTTCCAAACTCTGCGGTGTAAGTGTTTTGCTGTCGGTCATCACTCGTAAGGGTGATGTTCGGTAGCCACAGTCAAGGAGTAAGCGCAACTGCATTTCTCCCTAACTTGAGTATGTTCCTTCCTTTCCACATCTAGTTTTCCTTCAGGATTCTAGGTTGGCAAACGAACGGCATATTTGAGCGCGGTTCTTTTTTCTAGATTGCCATTGAGCAGTTTGGGAAAAGTAACAGCAATCTTAATCCAGCTTTGGAGAAGCTTTTGCCCACACCTGAACTGTAAACACTTGCACTGGCAGAGTTAAAAAATATTTTGTAGTATTATAGTAGTACAAATAGCTAGAATAAATCCTTTAGCCTTTTTCCACAAGGTTGCAAACTCCAATAACTCCAATACTTAAGCTGTAAGAAAATAGGTGGTATTTGAGTTCAAGGAAGGTTATAAATGTCTTAATCAAATCTTCTTAGCTAGTTGCGATCGCTACGCCCGCCGCAAGCATTGCATAGCTTATCTAAAATATCGCGCAAATTATCTATGCAAATTACTATGTGGGAAACATTTTATATCAAACCTAATGAAATCGGCATCTTATATCACCGCAGTGACTTTAAGAAAATCTTGCAGCCCGGTACACATACTTATTTTGGTCGGCATTGGCAAGTAAAAATTTATAACCTCAACCAGCCACAAGCTGAGATTGAAAACCTAGAACTGTTGTTGCGAAATCACGAAGCAGAACTACAACAACATTTATTGATTATCAGAACCGCATTCAACCAAGCTGCTTTAGTCCGCTGCGGTCAGAATTGGGTAAGCGTTGCACCAAATCAATTGATTGCTTTTTGGCGTGGTTTTATTGAGGTAGAGTCTCATCTGTTCAACTTGGAAGAAAGCTGGGAATTGCCTAGTCCCTTTGTGCAGCAATTGCGCTCAGTTACGTTGAATGGACTGAAGAAGTTCCAAATCTCAGAGTATGAGATTGGTTTACTATATCTGCAAAATAATTTTGTGCGACCTCTCGAACCAGGAGAGTATGCTTTTTGGTCAGTAGATAGGGATGTTACAGTCCGAACTCTCAGCCGGATTATCCCTAACCCAGATTTTCCTCTCGAAGATGTACTCATTGAAAAACATCCCGACTTTATTGCTGCCTATTGTGAAGCAGTGCAATTACTGGCTTCGCAAGTTGCAATTGTGCGATATCGAGGGAAAGTGATTTCTATTTTGCCGCCCACCAGCCGCAAGTTGTTTTGGCAGGGTGTTGCAGTGGAAATTCTCGACATCAGCGCTGATGCTCAGTTACAGTCTACCTTAGTGGCTGAGTTGGTTGAGGGTTCAACAGAAGTTAAATTGCTCAGTCGCAACTGTTTGCATATTTGCCAAGTTCCCACCCAGCACGTTGGACTAGTATACATTAATCAAGAATTTCAAGGGCAGCGATCGCCAGGGGTACATGCTTGGTGGTTATTTGGCCGCTCTTTTCAAACCGAAACCATTGATCTGCGACTACAAAATATGGAGGTATCTGGTCAAGACATCCTCTCTAAAGATAAAGTACCTCTGCGGTTGAATTTAACGGCTGGCTTCCGCATCCAAGACCCATTGAGGGCAAAAAGCGGGTTGTCAGATATTTCCGGCTTCTTGTACAAAGAATTACAGTTTGCTTTGCGTGGTGCAGTCGGCGAACGCAACTTAGATGCCTTATTAGAAGATAAAGGTGCAATTGATAGAAGTATCTCTGAATACATTCGTCAGAAAGCCGCAGACTATGGAATTGAAGTGGATTCTGTAGGTGTCAAAGACATTATTTTACCTGGTGAAATTAAGACTATCTTGAGTAAAGTAGTCGAGGCAGAAAAAGCCGCTCAAGCAAATGTAGTCAGACGTAGAGAAGAAACTGCTGCTACCCGCAGTATGCTAAACACTGCCAAAGTGATGGAGGATAACCCCGTCGCATTACGTCTAAAGGAACTCGAAGTATTAGAGCGCATTGCCGAGAAGATCGATCGGATTCAAGTTAACGGTAGTTTGGATAGTATTTTGACAGACTTGATTCGGATGAATCCGCAGTGATTTGGTCATTAAAGATTAAGAGTTGGTTTAGGTCACGCGTATTAAGGAATAAAAATTTTTGCGATCGCTTGTGACTCCTCTGTGAGCAAATTTGGATTCTGGGTAGTGCTGTCGAAAATTAGTCAATTATATTACTTTGGGAGCAATTGCTTTGAAAACAATATCAAGTACAGAACGCCGAAAGTGACAGAAGTTTATTGAACTTTATCGAGCCTTGTGGTTTTGATGCTATTGAAAGAACAATTTAAGACCCAACCATGAGAGTTCGCGACAAATTGCTGAAATAAAAGGGCAGGCGATTGAAGCAAAGACTAATTAAATTCCGGCATTTTGAACTCGGGCACTTGGAACTGCGGCATTTTAAACTCGGGTATTTGGAACTCGGGCATTTGGAACTCGGGCATTTGGAACTGCGGCATTTGGAACTGCGGCGCTGGAGCTAAGAATGCTCCTCCAGTCACCCATTTCATCTCTGCATCAGAGAGTTCTTCCATTTCAACTTGGTTGAAACTTAGCTGTGCATTGTTTTTTATTTTTGCCATGAATCTCCTTCTAGGGTTAAAAAACACAATACATCAATAATATATCTCGAATCGCGTCGGTAGCTGGTCTTCCTGTTTTTGCACAGTAGCATTACAGGAGGTGGGTTCATAGGTGAGTTTCCAATCAAGCTGCTTGATAATGCATGTTCAGAATATGTTATTTTATGAACGCATTCGCCATTTAGAGCGACGTGTACGATGGGGTAGTTCTTGTGCATCTCACACACAATCTCTAAATATAGAGTAGCGTGTTGTCGAGTTGGGGCGATCGCTCCAAGGGGCTACTTTTTGTGCATCTCACATAAAATCTCTAAATATATGTAGCGTGTTGTCGAGTTGGGGCGATCGCAGAACAGTCCGTCATTGCGATCGCTACAAGGGGCTAGTTCTTGTGTATCCCACAGACAATCTCTAAATATAGAGTGGCGTGTTGTTGAGTTGGGGCGATCGCTTAGGTGGTTAATTAAAGACGATAATATTATTGGAGTATCAGGCATTGGCAAAGATGGTCAAGCCGTTCATTTATGTCACTCCTTACCGCAATGAAGCCAAAAGTTTACATTGAAACCTCTATTCCCAGTTTTTATTACGAGGCACGTACTGAACCTGATATGGTGGCGCGGCGGGACTGGACACGGGAATGGTGGAGCCATGCAAGTGACAACTATGTGCTGTAACTAGTCTTGCAGTGCTGGATGAACTCAATCGAGGTAACTTTCCTGGAAAGAGCGAGGCAATAAAACTAATTAGTGGCTTGTTATTTGTCCCGATTGAATCTGTGGTTGCTGAAATCGTTGAAGTGTATATTCAGCAACAACTGATGCCCAAAGATCCACTTGGAGATGCACTACATCTTGCCCTAGCTTCCTATCATAAATGTGATTTTCTCTTAACTTGGAATTGTCGTCACTTGGCAAATGCCAATAAGTTTGGGCATATCCGACGGCTGAACGTTATGCTGGGGTTATACGTTCCAACGCTAGTTACGCCGTTAGAGTTGATAGGAGCGCAAAATGACGAAGAATGATGAGGCAATTAGCCAAATACGTAAAATTCGCCATATTATATCTTTAGAGAATGGACACAACCCCCAGAAGTTGGTGAATTACTATATTCAACTTCAGAAACAATATCCCCACCTTATTGAGTACAAAGAGCAACAGACAAAAGTTCTAGAATCCCCAGCACAACAAGCTATTGAAGCCGAAGGACAGAAATGATCGGTTAAGTCCGCAAAGTTCTATGCGGGGGATGATAGGGAATATCACTGCAATGTCTAGGACGGGCTATGCCTACGCACTATCTCGTAAATTAGTTTTATTAACGCGCAATCATCGGCATTTCAGCAAGAACGCAATCATCGGGATTTCGGCAAAGTACCCGGATTGTTAATAGAGGATTGGACGGTTTAATGCGTAGGCGCAGCCCGTCGTAGACATCGCCTAGTTTATTGTCGAGTGAGGGCGTAGGCGTTGGCGTAGCCTCTCGTAGAGAAGCCCGTCGTAGACATTGCACCAACGGTCTACTTCTTATGAATCTCACACACAATTCCTCAAAAAGAAAGCCTTAGTACAATTCGAGACAATGCAGACTTGGATTATTGAGTAGCTCTTGAATTACCTCTACCCCAGAACGAAGTAGAGATTCAACTTGTTTTGTTGGTGCATTTCCGCAGCGTAGCCATACAACTTTAGGTGGAGAACCGTACAAACGGCTTCTTTCGGCAAAGTCTACATCTTGAGTTACGATGCAAAAGTCATTGGTTTTAGCAAATTCCCATATTTCAGTATCAGTCTTCACTTCCAGCCCATGAAACTGAACGTGACTGGAATCAGGGAAAATATCTGCTAATTGAGTTACCAGCTTGCGACTCAAATTTTGATCAAAAAGCAGCTTCAAAGACCACCTGCCGTCCGCGTAACGTTTGGTAGAGAGGCAACTAAACGATGTTCACGGTCAGCAGCAAACTCTAGACTTGCCCTAATATCTTCTTCTGTTAATTCAGGGAAATCGTCTAATATCTCTCCATGAGACATACCAGCTGCCAACCAGCCGAGAACATCGTACACGGTGATTCGCATCCGTCTAATACAAGGCTTACCACCTCGCTTATCCGGCTCAATTGTAATAATATCGTGATAGCTCATGGTGATTATAAACTGCATAGCATCTTTCTAAGTCTAGAACAGCTTTACATCGTGCTGCAACGAGGCGATCGCAACAACAGTCTACTTCTTTTACCGCGATGTCTACGACGGGCTATTCGGCATCGCACTATCTCGTAAAGTACTTTTATTAACACGCAATCATCGGGATTTGGGCAAAGTACCCAGATTGTTAATTGAGGATTGGACGGTTTAATGCGTAGGCGCAGCCCGTCGTAGACATCGCCTAGTTTATTGCCGAGTGAGAGCGATCGCTACAACAGTCTACTTCTTTTACTGCGATCGCACTATCTCGTAAATTAGTTTTATTAACGCGCAATCATCGGGATTTTAGCAAAGTACCCGGATTGTTAATAGAGGATTGGACGGTTTAATGCGATCGCAAGCTGGTTGTCGAATAATGCGATCGCACCAACAGTCTAATTCTTTTACTGCGATCTCTACGACAGGCTATTCGGCGATCGCACTATCTCGTAAATTAGTTTTATTAACACGCAATCATCGGGATTTGGGCAAAGTACTTGGATTGTTAATTGAGGATTGGACGGTTTAATGCGATCGCCTAGTTTATTGTCGAGTGAGGGCTTAGGTGTAGCCCGTCGCAGACATCGCTACAACTGTCTACTTCTTGTGCATTTAACGGATAATCTTTAAAGTTAATTGCTATAAGTACAAAAAACTAAGTATTATAAGGGAAATTTCTGTTGTAAATAATTCTAATTTAAGTATTAAATAGAAAAATTAAAGATAGTTATACAACAAAGACATGGTAAAGTTAGTCACTGATTTCTGCCGTCAAGTTCGTGCCCGCTCCGCAGAGAATCAAGCTGCGCTGGCGATGTTATTGCAAAGCCACTTGTTGGGTATTGCAGTCGGGTTGCTTCGTCTAGAACTAGATTCACTAATCCGCGTTGCATACCTGTCCAAGCAGGGTGCTTCGTCACAGATTTCGCGGTCGTTGATGGAAGATTCAGTAAATGGTGACCAATGGACAACTGAAAAGACAAATGGCAAATTTCGCCGGATTACAGATCGGGAAATGATCGATCTTGCGCGACACCTTGGTGGCTGGGTAAATTTCATCTATTCATTCGGCTGCAAATTGATCCATCTTTCTGATATACACGACTACAAGGTCTCTGATCCATTCACAAAACTTGAGAACGCAGATCGTCTAGAGATTGTCAAGTATCTTCATGACTGCCATCAATACCCCGACCCTGATATAGACCAACCCAGATTTGAGGCGTATCTTCCCAAGGTGATGCAAAAACTGGTCGATAACGTCGCGTTCTACGTGGCTGAAATTGAATCCGCGAATACTTTATAACAACCGCGTTCGGTGCAGCGCGACCGTTAAGACAAATTTAGGTTTGACATACCCCAGATGAATTATTCTAGCTTTTGCTAATTGCACCCATTATCTTGTTCAGTGAATGTAATCGCACCATTTAATCTAAAAAATCGTCATTAAAAATAGTCTTTTATTTTACAGTTTTTCTTTGAGCAAAATGCAAGCAAAATCTAAAAACCAGACTCCATAAGAGTTATACTATCTAAAGCATCAAAACAGATTGTTCCTAAATAACCCTGCAACTTGCATTTAGGCTAGAAATAGGCTCTTTTTTCTCCCGCCGCGAAAAAACCTTGCATTGTATCAATTGTAAGAGCGATCGCTAGGTTCGGAGTAATCCTTTTTGTGGTTTAATTCTTTTCAATAGCCTAATGTTTGCAGTAAACAGTGTCTGTTCTAAGCATTGTTCGCTGATAACACATTTATTTTTAGGCTAAATATAGGCTAAAAACACAGCGATGCATAATCAGGGTCAAGACAAGTATCAACAAGCTTTTGCAGACTTGGAGCCAGTTTCATCTACCGATGGCAGTTTTCTTGGCTCAAGTCTGCAAGCACAGCAGCAAAAAGAACACATGAGAACGAAAGTACTACTAGAATTAGAGAAAGTTAATCTGCGTTTGAAGTCTGCAAAGGCAAAGGTGACAATTAGAGAATCGAATGGAAGTCTGCAATTACGGGCGACGTTACCAATTAAGCCGGGAGACAAGGATAGTAATGGTACTGGGAGAAAACAATACAATCTCAGCTTGAATATTCCCTCTAACTTAGATGGACTCAAAACGGCTGAGGAAGAAGCCTATGAATTAGGGAAGTTAATCGCTCGTAAAACGTTTGAATGGAATGATAAATATTTAGGTAATGAGGCAATTAAAAAAGAATTTAAAACTATAGGAGAATTACTCGAAAAATTTGAGGAAGAGTATTTTAAAACTCACAAACGCACAACTAAAAGCGAACATACTTTTTTTTATTACTTTTCCCGCACAAAGAGATTTACAAATCCCAAAGATTTAGCCACTGCTGAAAATCTGATCGGTTCAATTGAACAAATCGATAAGGAATGGGCTAAGTATAATGCAGCTAGAGCGATCGCAGCATTTTGCATGACATTTAAAATCGACATCGATTTATCTAAATATTCCAAAATGCCGGACAATAATTCCCGCAATATACCGAGCGATGTAGAAATATCTGAGGGAATTCTCAAGTTTGAAGATTACTTTAATAGTAGAGGTAATCAAGTTAACCAAAATGTTCAAGATAGTTGGCAGCTTTGGCGCTGGACGTATGGAATGTTAGCAGTTTTTGGTTTACGTCCACGGGAACTTTTTATTAATCCTGATATTGATTGGTGGTTGAGTCAAGAAAATACAGATTTTACATGGAAAGTCCATAACGATTGTAAGACTGGTGAGAGACAAGCATTACCATTACATAGGCAATGGATTGAGGATTTTGATTTGAGAAATCCTAAATATTTAGAGATGTTGAAGAGTGCGATCGCAAAAAAAGATAACACTAATCATGCTGAGATAACGGCATTAACACAGCGTGTTAGTTGGTGGTTTCGCAAAATAGGATTAGATTTTAAACCTTATGATTTACGTCATGCTTGGGCAATCCGGGCGCATATTTTGGGGATACCAATCAAAGCTGCGGCAGATAATTTAGGGCATAGCGTGCAAGTTCACACCCAAACTTATCAGCGTTGGTTTTCGCTAGATATGCGGAAGTTGGCGATTAATCAGGCTTTGAGTAAGAGGAATGAAGTTGAGTTGATTAGGGAGGAGAATGCAAACTTGAGGATGGAGAATGACAAGTTGAGATTGGAGATTAAGAAGTTGAATATGCAATTGGTTTATCAGATGAGTTAAATTTGATAAGAAAATTGATGTGGTGCGTTGTTTGTTGCAAAGCGCAATGCACCCTACTAGCTACTGGAATGCCACAATGTCAATACAAAGTAGTCAGAACAATATTGAACGGATACAGCGTGACATTTCCTCTCTACAACGCAAATTAACTGAAGAGACTAAGAATGAGGCATCTAAAAATGAGCGCATATATCAAATTAGGCAAAGCATTACCCCAACTACGAGTTTATCAACTATACAAAGTAAACAACGCGAGATCGAACGCTTAGAACGGGACATTGTTAGCATCCAGAAGAAAAAGGTTGACTTAACAAAGAATATTTCTGATAAAACTTCTGAGCTTCATCGATATCAGCAGCAACTATTCCGCGAACAGGAAAGCGAACAAAAGAAGTTAATGGATTTATTCAAGCGCAAGGAGGAACAATCAAAACTAAAACAAGAAGAATTACTTAACCAAGTGAGAATCAGCACACAAAGCACTCTTAGCCCATTCCTTTCTTCAATTGTTATCTCTAGCGTTAAGTACGATGCTTTCATATCACATGCTAGTGAAGACAAAGAGATTTTAGTTCGCCCACTTGCTGAAAAGCTTGAGGAAGCAGGATTTTCCGTATGGTATGATGAGTTTAAATTAAAGGTTGGTGATAGCCTACGGCGCTCTATCGATAAAGGACTGGCAAATTCTAGATTTGGTATTGTTGTACTTTCTCCGTCCTTCTTTGCAAAAAATTGGACACAATACGAACTAGATGGTTTAGTTGCAAAGGAGATGACAGGAGGCAAAGTAATTCTTCCTTTATGGCATAAGGTTTCCAAAGATGAAGTTATGGCTTATAGTCCAACACTGGCTGATAAAGTAGCACTTAATACTGCTATGTTCACAACTGATGAATTGGTAAAGGAACTCAGCGATGTTTTGAAATAGTGCGATCGCATCCCCAATGTAGGGTGCGTTGTCGCAAAGCGCAACGCACCATGCATGATCTCAAACATCCCAAATATCCGACGAAAGCGGAACCTGACCATCGCCACCCCAATCTAACGGGTAAATCTTTTGCTGGATAAAGCGATGAATACTCGAAAAAGTCCATTGGTGCCCGAATTCACAAAGCTGATGCCGCACAGGATTATAGTGGATGTAATCGCAATGATTAGCAAAATCAACTTCATCTCGAATTAAATGCTCCCAGAAACGGCGCTGCCATAGATTTCCTTCTTTTCGCTTTTCTCGTGAGCGAGAAATACCGACATCAAGTCCTAGCTGATGCCTATAGTATTTAGTCACAAAGCGTTTTATCAAGAGCATTCGCACCGATATATTGCTATCTCCTTCGGGCAAAGTCCATAGACTGTGAAAGTGATCCGGTAAGAGAACGAAGGCATCAATGCAAAAAGGGTAATTCTTGCGAACATGATTAAGCGCAGCGCGGAGAGCAGTGCGTCCAGTGTCGGAGCAAAGCCAGGGTTGTCGTTGGTAGGTAACTTGGGTGATGAAGTAGGTGCCACCAAGAATATGGGGTCTGCGGTAGTGAGGCATGGGCGTGAGGGAATGGCGTTTGTTTTTAGGATGCCCATAATTGATGTGGTGCGTTGCGCTGCGCGACAACACACCCTACAAGCTAAATCAAGTTTTGAACTTCTAAATCAAGTTTTGATGGCAAAAATAGTGATGAGCACGGGATGGCTGGTGGAACGCGCAAGTCAGATTATCGACGAAAAGCACGCTCGGCGGTTAACCAAACGGTGAAGCTTGCGGAGTGATTGTCTGTGAATCAGTAAACTTATTTTTTATATAAAAAGCCTGTTTGCGATCGCTACTCGCAAACAGACTTGACTTTTTTATACTTCTAATTAAGCTTGATCCCAAAGCTGACGTACATAATCAGGCAGTGCGCCAGCAATTTCCTGAATCCGCTCTTCGGAAAGTTCGTCTTTGGTAGCAGAAAATACCGCTTTAACTGCCTGTTCTGCCTCAACTGATCCTGGAACTCCTCCTTCATTAGCAACCCGCGTTAGAAATAGCTTGGAATCAATTCCAATAGGAGCCGGGCCTTTTAAAGGTTGACGGATTTTACTTAAAAATCTCACAATTGGATTGGTGTCTTTCCAGAGTTCAGCCACTTCAAACTGGAGTGCTTTTTCATCTGTAGGCACTGCCTCTGTATGCAATTCTGACTCGACGCGATCAATTGTGTCCGCGGTCATTAAGTCACGCATAACGCGATACACAACTTCGGTAAAGTCTCTTGCGTCATACAAATCTGCAAATCCGCTTTTAACCATCACCTTTTCAAGAAAGGAGTGATGTTCATCAGCGATCGCAGTTCGAGTATCTTCAATCTCGGTTGGGTCAACTTCTGGAATGTTTGTTCTAAAACTTTGATCGGGCATTGTTTTTTCTTGTGGTTATTATTTTTGAGTCTTTATGCTTACTTTATGTAAGGTCGCACAAATTAAAAACCCTTGGGATCTCCCAGAAGTTTGAGATGGCATCTATTCAAAAGTTAGAAATTCAACACATAAACTGAGATGTTTTGCATCAACACCCGCAAGTTAGTTGTGTAACGTCGCTACAACTTGCTAACTAGATGAGTGAATTGCGATCGCCTACGCATGATTCATGGTTTATGATCTGCTCATATAGGAATCCGATTTGATTTCTGAAAAAATCTAAGTATCTGTAGGGTGTGTTATCGGCGAGAGTACGGCACCAA
>NZ_JAVRBN020000066.1:0-23844 GCF_034531305.2 Nostoc sp. ChiQUE02 | reverse complement strand
AAACTCGTAAATTCTCATGAAGGCTCGACCAACCAACTACATTCTTATTTACCACAATTAGCATAAGAATGCTGAATCAATTCAGCAATTCGCTTATATCCCCCGAATAGAATTCGGGGGATATAAGCATCACGCCTCATAATGCCGCCTGATGAAGTATCGATGAGATCAACTCCTAAAGACTTGAGTTTGTCACTTAAAGCGATACTTTGCTCAATGTCCCAGCCATTGTCTACCCAATCGGTGGCGGAGATGCGTACCCAAAGTGGATGTGTCTGCGGCCAAACCTCTCGGACTGCTTGAACCACTTCTCTAAGAAGACGAGTCCGGTTTTCAAAGCTGCCACCATAATCATCTTCTCGGTGGTTAGAAAGAGGTGAGAGAAATTGGTGCAGTAGGTAACCGTGAGCAGCATGGATTTCCACTACCTTGAAACCAGCTTGCAGAGAACGTTTGGCAGCTTCGGCAAAAGCATCAATAACTTGTTGAATTCCCTCAAGACTGAGGGCTTCTGGAACTGGGCTATCTTTGCCAAAAGCGATCGCACTACTCGAAACCAAAGGACGCCAACCTTCCTGAGATTCATCCAAGGCTTTCCCTCCTTTACTCGGTTTGGCAGTGCTGGCTTTTCTACCTGCATGAGCAAGTTGAATACCTGCAACAGCTCCAAAGTTATGGATCAATGCCACAGTTTTGGCCAAAGTTTCTATGTGTGCATCTGACCAGATTCCCAAATCTTGGGGGCTAATGCGCCCACGCGGCTCTACAGATGCTGCCTCTGTTAGCACTATACCTGCACCGCCAACTGCGCGAGAAGCTAGATGAATAACGTGCCAATCATTAGCATATCCATTTGTACTGGAATATTGACACATCGGTGAAACGGCGATGCGGTTGCGAAAGCTAACTTCACGAATCTTGAATGGTTCAAACAGATGTGCCATTGTTATTGATTCCTTCTTTTGCTAAGTAAAAAAATTGGGGACGGATTTGCAGTATGAACTCGAATTTGCATTAAACGGCTGTAGATTTTCTCTTGCGTACACTGAAATGAGCGATAAATGCCACAGCCAACAAAAAGAATCCCAAAGCACAAACACCATTCCACTGCCACAATCCCCAGGTATAAGTACCAAGAAAAGAGCCGAGTGCGCCGCCAGTATAGTTAGTGACCATATACACCGTATTCAAACGGCTCTCAGCATTTGGAACTAAGTTGTAGACGCGGATTTGGTTTGAAACATAACCAGTGTGCATTCCCAAGTCAAGAATAAGAATTCCTAATATAAGACCCATCAAATGAGTTCCACCAGCTATCCAAAGGATGACAAAAGCTGATAGAGATAGAACAACAGCTATTCCAACTAATATTCTGGGGCCTTGCTTGTCTGCTACCCGTCCAACAATGGGGGTGGTAAAGACGCCAATTAAGCCAACTAAGCCAAATAGACCTGCAACTCGACTGTCGTAATTATACGCGGGAGATTCCAGCAGAAAAACCAGAGTCACCCATGTAGCATTAAAGGCTGCAAATACTAGTGCAACGTTCAACGCCGCTTCACGTAATACAGGCTGCTCGCGAACGAGTTGCACAAGGCTCTGCATCAGCTGCTGGTACGAGAGTGTAGACGAAGGCTTACTCTGAGGTATCCGCCCTTGGATAACAAAAGCTAAGACAAGCATCACACCTGCCGAGATGCTATATACGGCTCGCCAACCCAGATATTCCCCAGTTATCCCACTGACTGAACGAGCAAGGAGGACGCTGAGGATCATACCACTGAGTAGGGTTCCGATCGCTTTACCTCGCTCTGAGGGGGGTGTCAGATGGGCAACGAGTGGAATAACTAGATGTGCCACTATGCTACAGAAACCAAGTACGAAACTCGACACAGATAACCAGAGGAGATTGGGAGCTGTAGCCTCCACCAGCAAGGCACAGGCCAGCAAACCTAGCATAGTGACAATTAACCAGCGGCGTTCCATCCTGTCACCCAAAGGAACTAACAACAGCAACCCCACTGCATAACCAGTTTGAGTGAGAGTGGGAATAAATCCCACCTGCTGGACAGAGATATTTAAGCTACGTCCCATATCAGCCAGTAGTGGCTGATTGTAGTAGACATTGGCCACTGCTAAACCACAAGCGATCGCTAAAGTTAAAACGGTACTTCTCTGCGTCAGCGAATTGCTAACAGTGGTTGCAGTGTGCTCTTTTGAACTCATTATGATGCACCAAAAAAAATATGGAATAGTAGCTTAAATACTTGTTAAATGATTAGAGTCCTTATCAAGACTTCGATTAATAGGCTGATTATCAGACTCTTGGCTCTGTAATTCCCAGATATCGCGTTTTCCTAGTTCTTGCTCCACTAATAACTGTAGATGATCTGGTAATTTAGTTGTTTGCCAAATCGACCAAATTTCTCCACAAAATAATTCTTTTTCAACTTTTCCAAAATACATGGCTTTCTTCTCCAGTCATGTGACAATTTAAGTTTAGTAACTCGTAATTTATGAAGGATGAAGTAGCAAAATTTTCATTCTTCATTCTTTTGCCGTCTTTAAAATACAGGTACTATTCGCCCCTGATACTGCTTGTTAATAAAATCTCTCACCTGTGGATCGTTAAGCAGCTTGTTCAACTTCTGAATTTTGGGTTCATTTTCTCGACCTTGTAATGTCACTAATGCCAAAGCATACTTTGTATCTTTAGCTGTCTCTTGTCCCATAGATTGTGGTGTTATTCCTGCTAGGGCAACCATTTGAGCCGAGGAAACAATGAAGTCTACATCATTAATAGCTCGAACTACTTGGACTCCTTCTACTTCCTTGATTTGCAAGCTTTTGGGATTTTCAGCTATGACTTTCTGAGTTACAAAATCCTTGGTATTTTCCTTTAGTTTGATTAAGCCATTAGTTGCCAGTAATCTCAGTCCTCGGTCATTATTAATCACATCATTGGCAATGGTAACTATGGCATTTTGGGGAACCTCATTCACTGATTTGAGCCGTTTCGAGAAAAGACCGAGTGTGCTTAATGAAACTATATTTAATGGGACTAAATTGATTTTGAGTTCCTTGACAGCATTATTCATGAAAGGTCGATGTTGAAAAAAATTGGCATCGATTACTTTGTCTCTTAAAGCTGTACTCAGTTGTATCCAGTCATTAAAAGTAACAACTTTTACTTCTAATCCTTCCTGAGGTGCCAGCTTAGTATTTATAAACTTCAAAATATCTTCAGATATGATTCCCGTCACCCTGACTTGAATGACTTCTTTTTGTGCAGTTGCTTAGGCTGTATTTAAAGATACTTGAGCTTGTTGTTGGCTACACCTAGCAAAGAATATGGAGACACTAAATGAGGTTAAAGCTCTAAGGAAAAATCGGCGGTTAATTTTTAGATGTTGTATATTCATTAGCAATATTCTTGGTTAAACTTCAACGAACCGAGGAGGACGCACAGAGAAGATTTAAGAGTTTAAGAATCCTGGCAAAATAGCGATTTATCGTTTTCGCATCCGTTGTGCCAGCAAATCGCCTAAAAACTCTATTTACTGCAAATGTACTGTAAGTCGATTAACATACCGTAGTATGCAATTATGAGATTTGCATAGATTACGCTAAAAAACAAGAGCTATTAAAATTTATTGATATTATTCCTTAAGAGAGTTAAGTGTGTAGCGAAAACTTTCTCAAAAAAGTAAAGGACAAGAATTATACTTGTCCTCAATGCTTAAGATAACGGATTCTGCGTCAAATAGGTTAGATAAAAGAGATTGAGTATTAGGAAAACTTTTACCCAGTCCCCAGTCCCTAATAAAATTAATTCTCTGTAGTTGCTGGTGCGTAAAATTGGAAGCGACCAATACCGAGAAATTGACCAGCGGTTTGCTCACCAGAGGGAAAAGCCTTCACACCAAATAAATAGACACCATCATAAAAAGGATTGCGGTAAGCTTGCAAACCAATAGTAACTGTCTTACCTGGTTGGACAGGAGTATCAAAGATTACTGTGACAGTCTGTTGTTTGTTGTCGCCTTTTACAGCTTTGAGTGCCAACTTTGAACCCTGGCTATTACGTGTGCCTTCAAAAGCAAAAGTATCTTTCTGATTGAATTCAATATCTTCAGTTCCCTGAATCTGGTTAAAAGTAACCTGCTGTAATGGTTCCCCAGCAGTGGCTGGCACTTCTAGAGTGAAATAGTAAGTGGTATCCGAAACACTTGTATCGGTGTATGGAGTGCTGGCACTAACTAAACGGGGTGGTTGGGTAAAGGCGATGCCTACGGCGGGCTGCGCCAACGCGCCATTGCTTAAGGTAACTGCATTGGCTACCGAATGAGGTAGTAAATATAGTCCAGTGCTGACAACAAATAGAGTACTAAAAAAATTAGTAACGTACTTCATAATTTCTATTTTTACCTCAATGATTTTTATCTGGTACTCAAATTATTGAGTCTTGCTTCGAACACCGATTTTTCAGCCTGCTCAAATGTATGATTACAGCTTCTCAAATCAGCAAATGTAATCAAGTTTTTTGGCTATTTATTAGGCTATTTTGCTGTAATTCTAGCACGCAATTTAAAGTTGTCCAGGAATAAAAAACAGATAGTTAAATTTAAATTTAACTACTAATTTTACTGGAATTTTCATTAGTAAATTCCCTCAAAAGCCGATGATTTTACTGGGCTTTTACTATATGCAAACACCTAAAAACCGATAAATCTACCGTATTTTAATTAATCTCATACATCTATAAGTTGATAGATTTACCGTATTTAAAAATAGTAGATTTTGTGAAAAATCAATAATTTTACACAGGAGTAAATTTATCAATTGAATTATATGTAAGTAATATTATCTAATTTTAAATTAGCGAATTATACTAAAGGAGTAAGATACACTGCTTTATTGCCAACAAAACGTTCGCCTTAGGAAGCCCAAAGGGCTGTAGCGCGAACGCACCCATGTGTCTCAAAACAAATTTTTCTTCCTTCTCTCGCGTTTCAATTTGGAGGTATCAGAGCGTTTGTGCTTTTGGGAGATATTGCTCATAATTTAGCGCGATCGCCTGTGATTCGTTCAGCATTACATTTCTTTACTAAAGAAGAAAAAATCTAAGCTCTTTGTGCACTGGAGAGTCAGATTCAAATGGTGCGTCAATATTGCAACCGTGCGATTGCCTTGAGAGATGGAGAAGTGATGTTTAATGGTGCGATCGCCAAACTAGATGATGAAATGCTCAAGGTTATAAACCGCAGCTACACAGGCAAAACCCACGAAGGTGGGTTTCGATTCATGGAGACGGCTTTGTCTACGTTTGTGTAACCGCGAGTTTTATTCGTTAGGTATTTTTGTAAAACTCGGATGTTCCCAATATTTCAGCCATTACCATTCTGAAAAAGGATGTTTTACTAAATTACTATTGAAATATCTGAAGTCATCAGAAACTTCTTCTCCAATCCAGGTTGGTAGTTCAATTTGTTGGTTTTCATCACTGAGTTCAACTTCTGCTAATATTAATCCTTTATTAACACCATCAAACTCATCTATTTCCCAAATTAAACCACCCGACTCTATTTTATATCTGACTTTTTCTATAAACGGACGTTCACACAATGTCTCAAGCATTTCTTGAGCATCTTCAACAGGGATAAGATACTCAAACTCTAATCTTGAATATTTAATATTGGGGCCTTTAATTGTCAAATAACTTTTTTCTCCTACTATACGTATACGTACAGTCGCTTTGTCTTGTGTGGCAATGTATCCTTGACGATAGACACTACCTTCAGCTAATCCTCTCCAGCTATCTCCTCTCACTAAATATTTCCGCTCTATTTCTTTTGCCATTTTATTTGTTTTTATGTATTAAACAATAGTGTGCTTAAAAGCTAAATACTATCAACAAACTAGTTTCTAAAAATGTTGAAGAGGATATCAATTAACTTAATATTATCAACTCCAAACCTCGGTTAAATCCAAGACAAACCCAGGTAAAACATTGTCTCCTGACAAAGTTACAGGATTATCCAGTACTTCGACATCTCTATCAGGTGTATAAATTTCTACCTTTTTGCTTTTCCGGTTAATCAACCAACCTAAACAAGTTCCATTTTCTACGTACTCTCTCATTTTGGCTCGTAGTGGCTGCATGTTGTCATTTTTGGAACGTAATTCCAACACAAAATCAGGGCAAAGAGGGACGAATCCATCTTGTTGTTCTTTTGTAAGTGCGTCCCACCTTTCTTGACACACCCAAGCTGCATCAGGAGAACGATCCGCACCATTAGGAAGATGAAAACCCGTCGAAGAGTTAAATGTTTTGCCAAGTTTTGTTTGACGGTTCCAGAACCAGAGTTGTCCTTCGATATCTGAATTTTTATTTCCCGTGGTGCCTCCAGTTGGAGCCATAACAATTAACTCTCCTGTAGCAGTTCGTTCTAATTGTAAGTCTCTGTTAGCAAGTGCTAACTGAACTAACTGCTCGTGAGTAACTGTAAGTGTTAGTGTGGATGGGATAATGACGGCTATCGGTTGAGATTGGGCTGGTGTCATTGTTCAGTCCTAAAACTGAGGTTTTTGAAAGCGGTTGCACCTAAATCGTGCAGAAGCCTGAAATAGCTGGTTTTCTGGCTACTTCCAGAGTAACATCTAGCTTATAGCTTGTAGTGTGGGCATTTGAATGCCCTAGCGAATAGGCAAGAGTTTTCCTAGTTCCCATACCCGCTCCCTAATCCCCAGTCCTCAATTCAAATATTTGATATTTATTTATATGCAATAACTCAGCAAATTTTCTTGTTGAAGTTGTTCTTTCGCTAAAGCCAATGCTTGATGAGCATTTTTAATCTTTGTTTCATCTGTAAATTGATGACCAAAACGCTTTAAATAAGCTTCCAGATACCGAATACGTAAGCGTGGATCAGCCGGATTCTGAAGAAAAGGGAGATCAGCTTCAACCATAAACCGGATAGCTAACAAAGGGATAGGGCTGCGAAGTGGACGAAAGTTTGGGTTGTGCAGACCAGGACTTTGATTACGTTTATGAAATTCTCCGATCATCAGTCCTGACTCAACAAACAAAGGTTTAAGTTTTTGTTGGATACTATCTATTAGTTTAGAAGCGTCTTCTATATGGATGTCAGGAAAGATAAGTAAAAAAGCTTTATTTATTGCTAATTCTTGCTCTTTAGCATCTATCTTAAGAAAGATATCTCGATAGCATCCAACAACCTCTTCTAATTGTTCTGGATACAAATCTTTTGTGCGAATAACTGCCAGACGAATACTGTTTGACTTGAGAGATGAAGGTACAAAAGGGCAAACTGCGCCGGGTCTTCCTAAGTGAGGATGAGGTTTACCTAAAAAATTTTTCACCCACTCCATAATTTCAATTAAGCAAGGAAGGTCTTCGTGTTGCTGGAGTTGTTCGATTTCAAGAGTTGTATAAAGTTGCATGAGCTTGAGTGGAATGGAATAATTGTTTGATTCTGAATCCAAAAGTAGTTTTATAAAATTATTTATCTGAAACTAATTATTATCTAAGTAAATAAAAAAGTAAATAAAACAAGCCTTTATCTTTTTTATTCTGGGTTCGTCTGTGGCTTGTAGCAGATAAAAATGCTCTAAAGTTTTTGTTGCTTTAAATAAACTTACGCCAATAAATACACAAAAATATTTTCATCCCAAGCAACTTGTGTTCATTAATTTTTGGCATTTTAGCGAAAATACAAATGTATTATCCAGCAGATACCCCTGTTTTTTTTTACACTCTTAAGCTTCTATTATTTTTAACAAATATATTATAAAGTTTATATATAAATACTTATTTTTAGTGTAAAAATTTAGTATTGCTTTAACAATAACTATAGGTTCACTATCAGGCTAGTATAATTTAATTTAGGCAAAAACTACGTATAAATACTTATTTTTAGTGTAAAAATTTAGTATTGCTTTAACAGTAACTATAGGTTTACTAACAGGGTGGTATAATTTAATTTAGGTAAAATCTCAAAAATTAAGCCCAATTTTATAAGCTTTATATTACTTAAGTAGTTTGGCGTAAAAACTTGTCGTTGGAATAAGTTAGGAAGCAGAAGGGAAGAGGATTTTAGCCGAGTTCATCAATATACACATAAATAAATCGGCGTAAATAATTATAGTTGGGATAAGGCAGGGGTTAGGGAGCAGGGGGAAAACGAATTTTAGTCCTGTTTAGCTTTCTTCATATAGTTTGGTCTTATTGTGCCAACTGACTTATCTATTAATCGTAAGAGAGGGCCGATGAGCGGTGGCATCTGCTGTTGCTAGGATCTCTACTCTTAAAGTTAAGAGTAGGCATACGCGGACTCGTTGGCGCAGCCTCTGGTAAAGAAGAGGCTGCGCTATCGAAGGAAACTGATCCTCAGACAACTCTTGGTAAGGCACTAGCTCCCCTACAAAAAAATTGGATATTTTTTTAATTGGAAGTCCCTTATTTCTCAACAAATTCTTTCACCACTGCCATAGCATCAGGGGGAATCTGCGTAATTAGGCGAAATGGAAATGCGGCAGTCGAGGCAAACTGGGCATAATCTGATGTCAGAAAGACAGCGTAGTTTTTAGCTTCTGGAGTCATCTGTGCAGCAAAGGCCAAAGCTATAGCTTTAACGTACTTGCGAACATCAGCTGCTTGTTCACCTACAACTTCACCGCCACTAATCGGTGTATTCGGTTGTCCTATCTGATCCAAAGTGGTGCTGGGGTCTTTTACACTTAGATGAGTACCGCCAAGTATACCAACTAGCCATTTGGGGGATGGGATTTTGTCAAATCCCACAATCTGTTCAGTTAAAGCTGGGGTTGTTTTATCGGCGGAACCTGCTAACACTAAAGTAGGAACTTGCACCTTAGTTAACCCAGTTTCACCAAAAATCAGAGAAGTTGTAGGATTGAGAGCGATCGCCTGTTTTATTCTGGTATCCCGTAGTTGATAGGTATTTTCTGGAAGTTCTTCAGCGATGCACTGCATACCTTCTGCCAGACTCAAGCTAGTCAAGTTCTTTTTGCAACGTTGTTTGAGATGTTCCAGTTGTAACTCGGCTCCAGCAACTGCTAAAGCTGTACCACCACCAAAAGAATAGCCAACAACCATCGCGTTCGTGGTTGCAAGTTTCCCTTGCAGCGGATTATTAGCTGTTTGGTTGAGCTTTTCTAATTCGTCAAGAACAAAACTAATATCTTGAGGGCGATACAAAAACTCTTGAGGCTTCACAACTCTGGTTTTACCTTGTAATGCTAAGTTAGTATTCGCTTCATTACTACCGGGATGTTCTAAAGCCGCTACTACATAACCGTGGGATGCTAGATGTTCTGCTAGGTAACGCAAGTCCGTGCGGACTGACCCGAAGCCGTGAGAAAAGACAATTACGGGTTTGTTGGGAGTTGCAGCATCTGACCAGTAAACATCAACTGGAATTTTGCGATCGCGCTTTTGGTCATTCAGACTTAAGTTGAGTATTTTTACTTGAGCACTTCCTGTTTGGCTGGGATCAAAAGGGAAAGTGAACTGCGGTGTTCCAGGCTGCGGTTTTATGGGGTCGAGTTGGGGAGCGATCGCTAGCATAAATTGCTGGGTACGCCAAAAAGCTGTATTCAAACTCCCTGCAACAATAAAAGCCTGTGGCAAATCAATTTCTAGGCGTTTACTGGGATAAGCAGCAATAAAACTCAGTATAGAAAGGCCCTGCGGTGCATTAGAGCCTAATACTAATCCTGCTCTCAGTGCTTGTACCCCAGCTTTGTCCTTTCGGGCTAAGGCAGTAGCGAAGTCATTGAGAATAGTTGTGCCAATCTGAGTATTAACTAACCGATTAACAGTGACAACATTCATTGGTATATTCGTGCCCAGCGCCCCCAAGAGGAAGCGGCGTTGTTGTTCAGATAATCCTTTAGTGTAAGACTGCAAACTCCCAGGTAATTTCCCTGTTTTTGCAGCCTTTTGCAACTCAGCAAGGGAGATGGATTCTGTAAATAAACCCAAACGCACAACAACTGTGTCAGCCGCAATGACCGAAGTATTTGCCCCGAACTGTGTAAGTACAATCGCGCCCAAGAAACCCGCAACTGTCTTAAGACTTCTCCAACTTATTCCCATAAATATTTATACCAAGTCTTACTTACGGGAATATAACGGATATTTGTGTATTTGACTACCCCATTAGTTGCCTAGAAATAAAAGTAGATTTACTCCTGAACTTGATAGCGATGTCTACGAGGTCACTGACTTGTACTGGGTGACTTGCCTTGAGCGTATCGCTAAAGCGAAAGCTCCGCTAACGCGTAGCGTCTCGTAGAGAAGTCGAAAGGAGTCGAAGTAGCTTTGTCGTACTCCTTCCCTGCGGGACGCTACGCGAACGGAAAAGCAAGCTACGCGCAGCTTCTCGTAGAGAAGTGCGAGCTATTCGGCGTCGCCCTGATCTCCTCAAATCATCTGCTGATGCAAACATAGGTTATCAGAAGCATAACAAAAGTAACGAATTGTAGAATTTATCACAGTTAAAAATTTGAGCATAAATCAGTGTTAACAGCCACAAAAGCCCGATTGTTTCTCAGCTAGCTTTAATACTGTAAGAGCGACAATCCAAAATTATTTATTCAGAGCAACTAGATTTATCTATGAGGTCAATCTAAAATCTAAAATCTAAAATCTAAAATCGTTCGACTGAGCGTAGTCGAAGTCTAAAATCCAAAAGTGAGTGACTGTCAGTTTTTCTCACAGGAAACTTTAACGACAGATTAATGTTTTGTCTTTGCCTTGTAGAACGTGTTGCAGAGGTGTTGCAGGTGGATAGTATTACTGCTGTAGCTGCATTATCATTACTCATCAAATTCTACCAGCCGCATCAACAACTTTTCTTGGCTTTATGCGTCGCAGATTCCGCTATATTTTAATTTTGCTGCTCTCCTTGAGTATTATTACACTGTGGTGGCCTGTGAATGATTCTGATTGCAATATCGAGGCTTTTCTAGCATCAAAAACTACAAAATTCCAATTACAGGCTACTAAGGTTATTGTTCAGCCGTGGCATGGTCGTCACCATGTATATGGAATATTTATGATCCCTGATGAATACAAACAAGCTCCATTTTTTGTGGTGACAGTCCAAGGTGCTGGCAGTTACTGTTCCAAACAATTTGGTTATAAAAAAAACTTTGATGATATCATTGCTGAACCAGGAACTTATCTGGTGAGGAAGTTTATTAGAACTCGAATAGCCCTAAGGCTAATTATCAAAGGTTTGTACTTTCAGATAAATGATAAAAATAATTGGACGTTGACTTTCCCTGAACAAAAATGAATAAATTTATTCATTACACCGATTCTCAGGTCAATAGACCACGCCCTACGGTCACAGCAATGTACTCTACAAAATATGTGGTTAAAATAAATGAAAACTGCTGTGATAAGTCGCTCTTTCTCTGAATTGATTAATTACGAATTATTCACTCAGCTTGGTGGTTGAGTTTCTAAAATCTCGCTTTTTTCTAACAAGACAGTAGTAGCATTAATTACAATTTGTGCTGCTCCGGTGAAGAACGATCGCTCGATAGTCGCCGGAACATCGCTAGATTTATGATAGTGTGGAGTCCGTAAATTTGCGGTATCTGTCACCAGCACAGCACCCACGCCCTGGTACCAAAATGGTGCATGGTCGCTGCGTAGGGTATCGGGTGTCAGTAAACCTTTAAAAGGAATTGGTAGTGTTAGGACTGGTGGCAAATTTGATTCCTGTTTATTCAGGGCAGTTAAGGGGATGTTCTGTAAATTTTGAAAGGCATTTAGTAAAGGCAAATGTTCTGTATCACCCACTACTGCCAAAAAGTCGCCCTTGTCGCTAGGTGGGGTAACAGGCAATCCGGCAGGGTATTTTTGACACCCAGCAGTGTAACAAGCGTAACCTACCATATCCATAACGATCGCTCCGCTTAAGTTTTGTAAGCGTGCTGTCTTGCTCACAAAAGCCTGACTACCTAAAAGTCCTGCTTCTTCTTGGTCAAAAAAAGCTAGCTGTAACGTCCGTGGTGTGGGACGAGAACCAAGCAACCGAGCAACTTCCAGCACTACGGCTACACCACTGGCGTTATCATCAGCACCACGGGAGGAAGCAACAGTGTCATAATGCGCTCCTACAAGAATTGCTCTAGCCGCTTTGTTAGTTCCTGGGCGTTCGGCAAAAATATTCACACCCTCGGAGAACTTTTCTAATTTGGGCTTCCAGCCTAATTTTCTCAGTTCAGTTGTGATATAAGTGCGAGTAAGCGATCGCTCTTTTGTTGTGAAGCGCTGAAAATTCAACTTTTGGATATGGGCTAACAGTCTGTCAGCAGACACTTGCGGCGCACTGTCAACTTCCTTTAACTTTGGCTGTGGTTGGGGTGTTTCCACTGGAATGCGCTCAACAATTTCTGGTGAGGGACGCTGTTCAAAAAACGTGCTACCTCTACTACCCACGACAGCAACTGCCATCAGCACCAACAGCATCAGCCAAATCCATTTTCTCATGTGATTTATCCCTGGCTTCCAGACTTAGGGTAGCGCAAATCCCCAGCTATAACTTTCCAGAATTGCTAGGAAGGGTTTAATATTTTGGTTTTCTAAATTTTTAGATAAACCTGCAAAGTACCTTTGCAATCAGCTTAATTATCTATTTTAATACAATTTCCTTTAATCCAATCTGCTATCGATTCTTGGGTCTCTTGATCAGTTGAAAGTCTTTTTATCATTAATACAACTTCTTT
This sequence comes from Nostoc sp. ChiQUE02, assembly GCF_034531305.2. NCBI lineage: Bacteria > Bacillati > Cyanobacteriota > Cyanophyceae > Nostocales > Nostocaceae > Nostoc > Nostoc sp. ChiQUE02. The sequence continues at coordinate 11,058 of NZ_JAVRBN020000066.1, read as the reverse complement.
TTCTGGGACTTCTAAAGAATACCCATTCAATATCAGAAAGGTAGCCATCGAAACGAAAGCTACCCTTTTATTACCATCTATAAATGCATGATTTTTTACAAATGCAAAAGCATAAGCAGCAGCTAACTCAAAAACAGTTGGTGTAGGTTCACCATAAGCAAATAAATTTTTAGGTCTATCTAAACTAGCTAAAAGCAGATTTCTATCTCTTATACCCGGAAGTCCGCCGTGTTCTCCTAGTTGTTCTTTGTGCATAGCTTTAATCACTGCTTCACTCAACCAAAAAATATTATTCACTGAGCTAGCTCACGAAGTGCATTCCTATACTTACTGCTTACTTTTTCATAAGCTTCCATAGCCTTTTCAAATTCAGACTTGTCAGGTGTGGTTTGAGGATTACGAGAATGTTTCACAACGAAAAGTACCCCATTCTTACTACGTCTAAATTTTAGACTTTGAAAAGATGGTATCAATTTGTTTTTGATCTTACGAAGTCTCAAGGTTTGCATGATAAACAAAGCCAGTGATTAAGGCTTTAATCTATTTGTCCTAAGCTCAATATACCTCATCTAATTAGGTCAGGTCACTTTAGTTAAATTGCTTAACCAATAAGCAAGGATTAATGAGATTATTTTTAACTCTATTGAGAATAGATTCCTCTCTTACTGACATGATGCGGCCGTGCTGCTATATGTGGCACTTAACCAGCAGAATCAACCGCAAAATTTTAACTCATACCCTTTGCTTCTGGCTTAATCGCCATAACTGTGAGCCTCTTCAATTTTATGAACTTCTCTATCGGCTGAAATTTAGTTTAGGATTTACGCACCTGTAGGGAGTTTTATGAGTGTTTACACTCACGGTTTCTTACTTCTTTCTTTACCTTCAGTAAACATCAAGTTTGACAGTTCGTCTTTTGACAGCGATCGCAACTTCACGTAAAGTGCCGCACTAGAGGAGTGCTGAGTACTGAGTACTGAGCAAAGAGAAGAGAAAACAATTTCTTCTTAATTCTTCAAAATCTTTATTCTGACACTCAGGACTCATGACTCAGAACTCAGGACTTTTTTTATGGTAGATTTATTGCTGATCGCAATCCTGGGGTTCCTGGGGAGTTTTGGACATTGCTTTGGGATGTGTGGCCCTCTAACTGTGGCGTTTTCCCTGTCTCATCAGCCAAAAATTCCACAAACAGCCTCCTTGGGACGAACATCAACCTTAGAAAAGTCCGACACTTGGCAACAGCAATTAAAATTTCATATCTTGCTAAACCTGGGGCGGATGTTGAGCTATGCTCTAGTGGGTGCTGGCATTGGGGCGCTGGGTTCGGTATTGCTGCAAGGTGGACAGCTTGCAGGTGTTGGCAGCGACTTCCGGCGCTGGATGGCAATTGTAACTGGTGTAATGCTGATTTGGTTTGGCTTAGGACAAGTAAAACCCGATTTGCTACCCCGCATTCCCGTGTTACATCCCCTATTGCAAGGTAGTTTACACGATCGCCTCAGCACAGGAATGGTCAAACTTTCCTTAAAAACCAAATGGTGGACGCCATTGCTTTTGGGGATGACTTGGGGTTTAATGCCCTGTGGTTTCCTGTATGCTGCCCAAATTAAAGCCGCTGAAACTGGCAATTTATGGATGGGTACAGCTACTATGCTGGCTTTTAGTCTGGGAACGCTGCCCACTATGCTAGGTGTCGGCGTTTCCACATCATTGGTAAGTAAAGACAGGCGCAGTCAGTTGTTTCGATTAGGTGGTTGGGTGACACTCACCATTGGCGTCATCACCTTGTTGCGGACTGGTGACACAATGGTAGATTACACCGGACACGCCGCCTTAATCTGCTTAATCTTGGCACTAATTGCGCGTCCTATTAGTGGCTTGTGGGCTTCACCACTGCGTTACCGCCGGGGCTTGGGAGTGGGATCTTTTGTGCTTTCTGTAGTTCACACCGCCCACATGATAGAACACTCATTGCAATGGAATTTTGCCGCCTTTTCTTTTCTGCCGCCAGAATTTCAGTGGGGTATGGCTGCGGGTGCTGTAGCATTGGTATTAATGTCCCCCGCCGCTTTTACGAGTTGGGAATCATTGCAAAAATCTTTGAGCAAGCGTTGGCGACAGATTCATCTATTGGGTGTGCCAGCCTTGCTCTTGAGCGCCATTCATACTGTGTTGATTGGTTCCCATTACCTGGGTTCCTTGCAATCAACTTGGGGAAATAAATTAGCGGCAGTACTGATGGGAATTATTACCCTCAGTGTCTTGCTAGTACGTTCGCGCTTTTTTTGGTCAAAGTTAGCCGTAGAAAAGTTTTATGTTCCCCCAACCAAATCGCGGTAAATCATCCTTATTTTCTGGCTCCATCCCAACGAGTCGAAAACAGAGCCCTTACCTGTTCAAAGGCATTTTCTGGCATCAAGGAACAATAAAGTATTTATTATTCCTGAGTTGCTTAGTTATATCAATAACTAATTTTTACCCTGCTTTTGCTCATAAGGTGGAAGTCGCCTCAGATGTTGGTGGCACCCTCCACATTGAACCAAATGATAATCCTCGTGCTGGAGAACCCTCGCAAGCCTGGTTTGCACTTACCCGCAGAGGTGGAAGGGTGATTCCCCTGTCACAGTGTAATTGTCAGTTAGCTGTTTATGCCGAACCCTATGCAGCCGGAGAACCACCACTCCTAGAACCACAGTTAGAACCTGTGGCCGCTGAACGCTATCAAGGCATCCCAGGTGCGGAAGTTGTCTTTCCCAAGCCAGGTATTTATGAGTTGCAACTAAATGGTAAACCAGTCTCTGGGGCAAGATTCAAACCCTTTGAGTTCAAATTTGAAGTTACTGTGGCAGGCGGGTCTACACAGAATCTACGAAACCTGCGAAATGTCAATGGTGATTTAGGAGAAAATGAATCTCAGAAATTACCAACTTGGGCGATCGCACTCCCAATCCTCGGATTTATCGGCATCTTAGTTTTCGTACTGCAAAGTATGAGGAGGGGTGGAGAGTAGGAAGTAAGGAGTGGGGAGCAAGGCAGCAAAAGAGGCAGAGGGGCAGGGGAAAGGGGTGCAGAGGAGAGGAATTTTCCCCCTTGCCCCCTGCTCCCTGCCCCCTGCCTCTTTTCAATGCCCAATGCCCATTTACTTGTGTCGCTTTTGATGCCACTGCCACGCATGAGCGACAATATCTTTGATGGATGGATACTGAGGTTGCCAGCCTAAGATTGTTCTGGCTTTTTCGCTGGTGCCAATAAGAATTGGGGGATCGCCAGGACGGCGATCGCGTTCTTCTATTGGTATGGAAATTCCTGTCACCTCTTCGGCTGCTGCAATCACTTCTCTGACGGAGAAACCGCTACCATTGCCCAAATTGAAAACTTCGCTATCGCTACCTTTTAATAAATATTCCAATCCCAAAATATGGGCATCTGCTAAGTCATTGACATGAATATAATCACGAATACAAGTACCATCGGGCGTAGGGTAATCGGTGCCAAAAATTGAGATAGATTCTCGTTTGCCTAAAGCTGTCATTAGCACCAAGGGAATCAAATGGGTTTCTGGGTTGTGATCCTCGCCGAGTAAGCCATTGGGATTAGCACCAGCAGCATTAAAATAGCGGAAACGCACTGATTGCAAACCGTAAGCAACATCAAAATCAGAGAGAATCCGCTCTACCATCAGCTTTGTAGCGCCATAGGGATTAATCGGATTTTGAGGATGGTTTTCTGGAATGGGCACGAATTCCGGTACACCGTAGGTAGCACAAGTAGAAGAAAAGACAAATTTCTTCACAGATGCCGTCAGCATCGCTTCTAACAGGGTGAAAGTGCCAAGGACGTTATTGCGGTAATATTTGGCCGGGTCAGTCACCGATTCTCCTACGTAGGCATAAGCAGAAAAGTGCATTACAGCGGCTATGTCGCGGGTTTTAAATAGATGATCTAGTAAAGCGCGCTCGCCTGTATCCCCGACGATCAGTTCTACCTGTAAAACCTTTTCTACCAAGTCGCGATGCCCATAGACCAGATTATCAAGTATGACAACGTTATAACCCGCTTGCTTCAAAGCAAGCACCGTATGAGAACCAATATATCCAGCTCCCCCCGTTACCAAAATGGTAGGCTTTCCAGGCGACATAGTTTTTCCTTTTGAGTGGATTACTCAATTAATTTAGTTTACCGGTGCCACATTACTCTTCTGGAAAATTATAAATAATAGACGCAGTGTCAAAAAATTGCACTAAAATCACTACGACGGTAGTCTTTGGGTGTGAGGTTTGAAGTATTTTAAGTCAAACAGTGCGATTACAATTTGACAATAAAATAAATCCATTTCCCGAAACCTCTAGGTTGGCCCTTACGGGTGACGCTTCTAGCGTCGCGATCGCTAAGAAGTCGCTAGTTGTTTTATACAGGGAAATCATGCACGGCAGTTCCTCTTGGGGAGCCACTGCGTTCGTTACCGGGGTTCCCTCGGTTGCAGCATCTGGCGTAGAAACCCCTATAAAGGTGGACTGTCTTATCACCACACTGGCTCACCGCACCAGAAAATTTGAGAGTTAATCTATGTTTCTATTGCTAAGCCGGGTACTGCTGTGGCTGCTGATTGGCACTATCGTATATTCTCTGTTCCAGCGATTTTATCCCTCTGGAACTTTTGTAGGGCGATTAATCTTAGTCGTTATCTTGGTAATCGTAGCCCTATCATTTCTTAACCCCAATGAACCTGCTGTGGCGTCGTTGTGGAGGATGCTGTCTTTTCCACTCAAGCCTCTAGGAGCTTCTGTTTTACTGATGATTCTTGCCGCTCAGAAAATCAAAGGAGGTGGAATAGACAAACCAGGAGGATACTTAATAGGTTGGGCACTAACGATTTTGCTGTTGGCAAGTACACCAGCGGTCGCTTATTTCCTTTATAGAGCACCTCTCGCAATGACAGGTGAAACCTATGTAGCAAGTGCTACACCAACATTTGGAACACTGGTGGCATTAGGGCAATCAACCACCACAGCGAATATCTCAGATGTGAATGGGGATAGCATTCTTTCTTATAATTTGAGAGTGCCTCCCTACCTATTACAAGGAAATCCTCAAGATATTCGCACACGCGGTTTACGACTTGAAGACTTTGTACCTAATTCGGACACGTTGCAATTGACAACAAGAACTTGGGAAAGTTATCTCGTTGAAATTTACAGGTTCTTGCGTGTTCAGCGGTAATAAAGTTAAAAAAGAAAAACTTGTCTGCTTAACTGAGATGGTAGCTGGATTTATGCCGTGTTGTACTAGTAGGAAAGGCAACTTTACTGGGTTCGTAGTGAGCGCTTGAGCGCTCAAGGCAAGGACTAAAGTCCTGACTAAGAACTTATGCACCCATTAAAGCTGGTATCGTGGACTACTAGTACCGAACGGCAATAACTATCCAGTTAGACTAGCAGTTAATCTAGGATGATAAAGTTGCAAAATTGCTTTAATGGCAAAATCTCGACGAATCGCTAAACTCATTGCTTACTTACGACCCCATTGGCGAGAGGCCTCCTTAGGGATTCTCGCTTTGTTGTCTGTCAATGGACTGGGCGTTTATATCCCCTTGTTGATTCGTGCTGGTGTTGACAAACTCTCCACAACCTTCAGCAAACCCCAAATACTACATGACGTAGTGATCATTGTCTTGCTCAGTTCTGCGATGTGGCTAATGCGGATGGCATCACGCATTTGGCTATTTGGGGTGGGGCGTCAGGTGGAATTTGACCTGAAGCAACGGATTTTTGAACACTTACTCAAGCTGGAGCCAGCTTATTTTGCCAGTAATACTGCTGGCGATTTGATTAGTCGGGCTACCAGTGATGTGGACAATATCAAGCGATTGTTGGGTTTTGCAGTCTTGAGTTTGGCAAATACGTTGTTTGCCTACGCCCTGACACTGCCAGTAATGCTGGCGATTAGTGTGGATATCACACTAGCCGCCCTGGCAGTGTACCCTTTTATGCTCTTGTTGGTGAGTCTGTTTAGCGATCGCTTACGCAAACAACAAGCAGCAGTCCAAGAGCAACTCTCTGATATCAGCGAACTCATCCAGGAGGATATCAGTGGCATTGCTTTAATTAAAATCTATGCCCAAGAAGCAAACGAGCGTCGAGCCTTCACCAAGAAAAATCAGCAGCTATTGACTGCTAACCTGGAACTGGCAAAAATCCGAAATACACTATTTCCGCTAATTGGTGGGCTAGCTAATGTCAGTTTATTGGCGATCATCTGGCTAGGGGCGGCGCGGATGTCTTCTGGTACCCTTAAGGTTGGCGATTTTTTAGTACTGTTAATTTATGTAGAGCGCCTAGTTTTTCCCACTGCCCTTTTAGGATTCACAATTACTGCCTACCAACGGGGTGAAGTTAGTATCGATCGCCTTGAATCTATTCTTTCTGTTACACCGAAAATTAAAGATGCAGCCGATGCCATACATGTGCCAGTGGCGGAACTTAAAGGCGAACTGACAGCTAAAAATCTCACCTATACTTACCCTGGTTCCACTACTCCAGCTTTAGCAAATGTTAACTTTACCATTGCTCCCGGAGAAACCGTGGCCATTGTTGGGGCAATTGGTTCGGGGAAATCCACTTTGGCGAACGCTTTGCCGCGCTTGTTGGATATTGAATCAGAACAATTGTTTTTAGATGGGCTGGATATTACTAAGATAGCTTTGGCAGATTTACGAGGTGCGATCGCCTATGTTCCTCAAGATAGCTTTCTATTTAGCACTACAATCAAAAATAATATCCGCTACGGTGACCCAATTAGCGAACAAGAGCAGGTAGAATCTGTCGCTCAACTTGCCCAAATTGAATCAGAAGTTAACAATTTTCCCCAGCAATATGAAACTATTGTTGGTGAACGCGGTATTACTCTTTCTGGCGGTCAACGACAACGTACTGCCTTAGCTAGAGCGATGCTGGTCAATGCTCCAGTGTTAATTTTGGATGATGCCCTCTCTAGTGTAGATAATCAAACAGCCACGCAAATCCTCAAAAATCTTTCCGGTGGTACTGAACGCAAAACAGTAATTTTTATTACCCATCAATTATCAGCAGCGGCGGCAGCTGACCGAATTTTTGTGATGGAAAAAGGAAGAATTGTTCAGATAGGCAATCACTTAGAACTGGTGCAACAAGAGGGTCTGTACAGAACTTTGTGGAGCCAGCATCAAGTAGAGGAATTACTGCACTAGTACCGCGAGGCGGAATTAAAAATTAAAAATTAAAAATTAAAAATGAATACAGCGTAAGCGTTTCATTGATTTGGAATGGGTGGTTTATTTCCGCCGTGTTGTACTAGTACAATAAGGACAATTTTTGATCCAGCGTGTATAATTTGTCATTAAATATTTGACAAATTACCTTGTTTGATGATATATGCTGGAATTTTTGCAAAATTTTTTTACTGATAACTCATTTATTCCACATGGACATTGTTACCTGTGGAAGCCGAGTTTAGTGTGGCTAAACATCATCTCAGATTCTCTGATTGCTTTGGTATATTATTCTATTCCCATCATCCTTATTTACTTTGTCCACAAGCGAAAGGATTTCCCCTTCAAATGGATACTTTTATTATTTGGAGCTTTTATCGTTTCTTGTGGTACAACCCATGTGATGGATGTATGGACGCTTTGGCATCCAACTTACTGGCTGTCCAGTTTAATTAAAGTTATTACAGCGATTATCTCACTATATACAGCGATCGCACTGTTACCCATCATTCCCCAGGCTCTGGCTTTGCCAAGTCCGGCACAACTAGAAGCAGCTAACTGCCAACTAAAACTGACTTTAAAGGAACTTGAAAATACACAAGCTCAACTGATTCAAACTGAAAAAATGTCTTCATTGGGGCAATTAGTTGCGGGTATTGCTCATGAAATTAATAATCCTGTAAATTTTATTGACGGTAATATCTTTATTGTCAATGAATATACTACAAATTTACTCAATTTGATTACGCTTTATCAGGAATGCAATTGCCATTTAGTATCAGAAATTCAAGCTTCTATTGAAGAAATTGACCTTAATTTCATTAAAGAAGACTTACCGAAAATTTTATCTTCCATGACAATGGGAGCCGAGCGCATTTCCAAGCTAGTCTTATCCTTGCGTAACTTCTCACGGCTAGATGAAGCGGACAAAAAAGAAGTTGATATCCACGAAGGTCTTGATAGCACTCTCTTAATTTTGCAAAATCGCTTGGAAACCGAAGGAAATCATCCAGATATTCAAGTTATAAAAGAATACGGCAACTTGCCTAAAGTCGAGTGCTATCCTGGACAACTCAATCAAGCATTTATGAATATTCTGAATAATTCTATTGATACTTTGAAAGAATCAATAAATGGTTGTCAGTTATTGGTGGCCAATGCAAAAACAACTGGCAACCAACAACTGATAACTAAAACTAACAATCCCCAGATTTGGATTTCCACTGAGGTTTTAGACAGCAATCAAGTGATAATTCGGATTGCTGATAATGGTTGTGGTATGACAGAAGAAGTAAAGCCAAAAATTTTTGACCCATTTTTTACAACTAAACCTGTTGGTTCAGGTACAGGTCTAGGGATGTCGATTAGCTACCAAATTATCAACAAGCATGGTGGTCAACTCAAATGTGTTTCTACACCGCTTGTAGGCACAGAGTTCATTATCCAGATTCCAATTCGGTTAAAGTCTGTTTGATGATAATTTGGTCTACCCGCTTACCCTTTTCCCCACTTCTGCAAGAAGTCTATTTTCAAACACTACCGTTTTAGGGATTACAGTATGCCCGTTCTGCTAATGTGACATCTAGCACAAATGGATTGTCATTACCTTGAAATTTAGCGATCGCATGACTGCGTTCTATTTCAGTAATATCAGGAGGGTCTTGCTGATTCCATTTACACAAAGTCTGACGCTGATTATTAAAGTAATTTCGGTCTACCCCTTCAGCCCGATCCCGATAAATAGTGTAAAAGTAGAACACTGCCCTGGCTATATCACCTTTTACTTTCTCTCTCGGCTCAAATTTAGCAGATGCTGATTCACTAAACTCGTCAATTCCACTACTGGGAATTGTAGATTGAACAGTATCATTTCGATACCATTTCTTAGTACTTGTGTCGGCTATATCGTCGAAGGGTTTATTGCCTCGCTCACTATTAATATCTTCTCGTGCAGGAAATAGATGGTGAAGGTCACTTCGAGAATTACCCTTGTCCGCTCCTTTACTTTGTGGCCAAGTATGTTCAGTATTCAGTCCTAGTTTGTCAGCTTCCTGACTAGGATCGCCACTGCCAATTAAACGAATTGGGTAACTGGCATAAATATCTGTCACAATCCCTGCTCGGTTGTCAATAATGCTAAACATTTGGTCTCTTGCGCGATCGTAATTCAAGATTTTGCTAGGCGTATACTCCTTAGCTAGCTCGTCAACTAGAGCGAATTTGGATAATTGAGGCAATATAATTGCCGAATCAGTTGCGGGAGCGGGAGTGGGTTGGCTAACGGGAGGAATGGTGTCAGATGTGGACTGGTTAGCAGGTAATGTAAACGCTGCAATCACGGGATCGTGGTCGCTGACAGGCCTACTAAAGCCAACGTTGACATGGACAATGTCAATTTCCGGTTGAGCAACACGGGAAAGATTTTCACTGACCAACAAATGGTCAATAAGTTCAAGATTTCCCCGGAATTTGTAAGTAAAGCGATCGCTAGCAGGTAAACTATCCGTCAGATTCTCAAGAATATTACCCTTTAAAGTTTTCAGAGGTAAGGAATCGGGTAAATCGTTTAAGTCACCTAGTACAATTACTTTGGCTTGCGGGTCAACTTCTAATATTTGCCCTACGAATTCATTAACGATTTGGGCTTGCTTAACTCGTTGATCGTCGCTGGGAGAACCTCCAAGCTTAGAAACAAAGTGATTAGCAATGATAAAGAGTTTTTGATCGTTAAATATAAATTCTGCCGCCAGTGGCTTACGGCTTTGATCGAAAGCATCATTCGTGGGGTCAATCCGACCTGGGTTAAGCGAGAGGTCAAGACCATTTGAACCTTGAGTAATAGCCACAGCTTCTAATGAACCACCTCTTCTCGGCAGTTTTGCTAGAGTTATCCGGCTAGGTCGAAACAATAAACCAACACGGATATTGCCTCCAGGTTCTCCGCCATCTCGATCGTCGCTGGGCGCAATATCAACAAAGTCGTATGCTGGACTACCGATATTTTCGAGCGCAGCAATCAGTTTTTGGTAAGTCTGGTTTGCATTCACAACGTCATCATTGATTGGCCCGTTGTTATCCTGAACTTCAATTAAACTGATGACATCTGGTGCGTTCAAATTATTGCCAATAATTTTAGCAATATTATCAAAGCGTCGATCTCTAGGATCTAAATTCTCGACATTAAAAGTTGCAACAGTCAATACATCCTGTGAATTTTTCAGAGATGTTGTTTCACGTTCTGCAACTGAAGGTAAAGGAGTTGGCAATTGAGCTATTGGACTAGCTTGTAGTGGACTCACCCATGCAAAGAAGATCAGAGCAATACTTAGGAGTAGCAATTTGATGAATTTCATTCTCTCTTCCAATGAAGATATTTTCTAGATTAGTCTTCTTCTTAATACAGTTCAGTTAAGAAAAGTTTTAGCTTGAGTAAAGGGAGCATCCCACTTTGGAAGAAATACTAATAGAAAAGGAAATTGCGCCTATATTTTTAAATTAAATTTGCAGTCGATTAGATACCGTCTTGAATGTCAAGTCTTGATCGTTACTAATAGCGATGTCTGCGACGGGCAACTCTTGGAGAGGGTACACCTACGCAGCCCATTATCAGAAGACTTGTGCAACAAGCATAGCTTTACATGACTTGATGAAGCTAGTAGTCTGGCAAGCCAACTTTGCAGGGTGAGACAGATTTTTGATAAGCTATTTGAAGTGTGGCTGCGGGTAACATCATGGCAAAGAAGTATACAGTAAATTTGAGTAAAGAAGAAGTAGAAAAACTGCGATCGCTAATCAAAACAGGCAAGAGT
>NZ_JAVRBN020000065.1:0-24130 GCF_034531305.2 Nostoc sp. ChiQUE02 | reverse complement strand
TTTGGTGCCGTACTCTCGCCGATAACACACCCTACAGATACTTAGATTTTTTCAGAAATCAAATCGGATTCCTATAGTATATAAGGCTTTAAGCTCTGAACTGGTTATTAATTAATTTTAGAAGTACTGTACTAGCCTTTAACGAGAACTTTTAAAATCCTCTCAGTTATCAACATTATAGTAAGGAAGGTATATGCAATTAGCTTCACAGCAATTTGAGTCGAAAGATGTCAAAGTACAGCTTCTTTTAACTGGAGGACATAAATACACTCTTTATTTAAAATCAGATGCACCTGTACTGAATAGTCTTTTAACAACAATTGTAGCTCGTGCCTACAAACAAGAATCTGATTTACAGAATTTGTTCCAAATTCCCATAAATGAAGGCCGTTCGGTTTTGTCTTTTCCTAGCGAACATCTTATAGGCGTGGTTACAGAACCCCCAATCTTTGTACAGCAATCAGAGAAAGTACAATTGCAAAATGATTATATTTTGGCTTCTGATTATATACAAATAGATAATTTTCTTAAACCAGAAGAACACAAAAATTTACTCAAATACGTCCTGGAAAAAGAGTCGGATTTTTTGCCAAGCAATACTTCTACCAACGATATTAACTATCGCCAATCAATGGTTGTCTACTCATTTCCTGAATTTTCCGAACTGATATTGAAGAGAATTCAAGCAATGATTCCTGATATCTTGAGCAAATTAAACTTACCATCATTTTCTGTATCACAAATTGAAAGCCAACTAACTGCACATAATGATGGTAACTATTACAAACTTCATAATGATAATGGCAGTCCAGATACTGCTACCAGAGAACTAACATACGTTTATTACTTTTATCAAGAACCAAAATCATTTTCTGGCGGCGAGTTGCTGATATACGACAGTAAAATTGAAAATAACGTATATGTAAATGCTGAGACATTCAAAACAGTCGAACCTCGCAACAACAGCATTGTATTCTTCCTCAGCCGTTATATGCACGAAGTACTGCCTGTGAAATGTCCCTCTCAAGCTTTTGGAGATAGTCGATTTACTATCAATGGCTGGGTGCGTAGATAAGCGAATTCAGTATAATCACTGTACACTACCACAATGAATATTTAACTTTAGGGAAGGCGATCGCCTTCCCTAATTTATTGCAAACTTATAGCCAATAGACTTTCTGAGTAATATCTCTCATTGCATTATAAATAGTCTATCAATATTACTTAAGTAATTTATTTATAAGTTTTAAATAAAGATTTAATTCACTAATTAAAACTAGAATTATTACGTAATTATAATAAAGTTTTTTTCATAGTATAAATACTTGGGCAGTGGAAAATAATTAGAAATAAGTCATTTATTTATCCTGTATTAAATTTTTGATGAAGCTTAAAAAAACAGTACTAAATTTCTTTTTTTTGTGTCAATTTAGATCAGGGAATGATGTCAATGACGCTCGTATAAACATCATTATTAGGAAGCTTTTTCATATCTTGTTTAAGACAAAGAGGTTTGATTTACATGTCTCAAGCATATTCAAAAAAAGTAATTGGTTATATAAGTTGTGGTCTATTATCATTCACCTTAGCTTTAGGGTCACAAATACCCCAAGCACAGGCCGGTAACGGTAACGGTAACGGCAACAAAAATACACCCGCGCCTGCACCTGCGCCTGTGCCTGCACCTGCACCAGCACCCGCGCCTGCACCTGCGCCTGCACCAGCACCTGCACCAGCACCAGCACCCAAGAGTTTGGGTTCTATAAGTTTTTCAGCTACAGGAACCAATACCTACGACAAATCTAATGATCCTCTGGCAGCGTCAGTCCTCTTTAATTACCTAGACAATGGTTTATTGTCACTGACCCTGACTAACAAATCTTCTGTAGGAATCTCAAACCCTTCTGATGTTCTGACATCAGTCTTCTGGGACTATGCTGGTTCTCCCCTAAACAACTTATCGCTGGTTTCGGCTCTAGCTTCGACAGTAACCTCAAGCGCAGGCTCCACCACTACAAAAAATGTTGATCTTCTAGCTCTAAATGAATGGAAATTGCCAAATACTAGTAATACTGGAGGACTTCCTGGCATTGACCAACACTACGGTCTGGGTACAGCTGGCTTAGGCATTTTCCAAGGTGGTGGTGGACAGCAATTCAATTACGGCATCATCAGTGGTTACGCTAATGATGCAAATCCAGCCGTGAGTTCGGGGACTTTTGTTCAAGGTTCAGCTACTTTCCTGCTATCAGGGCTAACCTCCAACTTTGACATCACTAAGATTGGCAACATCCGCTTTCAGTACGGTACATCACTAGGCGAAACTAGTATAAAACCTGCGACAGCGCCAGCACCAGCGCCAGCACCCGCACCAGCACCCGCACCAACGCCAGCACCTGTACCAGCGCCAGCACCAGCGCCAGCACCAGCACCCGTACCAGCGCCAGCACCAGCGCCAGCACCAGCGCCAGCACCAGCGCCAGCACCAGCACCAGCGCCAGCACCAACGCCAGCACCAGCGCCAGCGCCAGCACCAGCGCCAGCACCAGCACCCGCACCCGCACCCTCAGCACCGCCTTACTATCAACCTCCTGCACCTGCACCTCAACCGAAACAAGTGCCTGAACCCAGTACAACCGCAGCGTTAGGATTATTTGCCTTGGGTGTTTTCAGACTCCAGAAGAAAAACAAAAAAAATATTTCCCAAAATTAAACTACACTGTTGAGTTTTAGTAGGAGGGAGCTTAAATATGGGTTTAGAAGAGCATAAGCACTTCTAAACCAATTTTTGTTAGAGGTAAAAAACGCTAAACTAGAATTCACCCAAATAATTCCTGCTTTTTAACTAGCGCTTTGTACTGAAAAAATTTGAGCAATAAAAACAATCTCAATATAATTACTCCTATTGCTAGCATTTAAACTGAAATATTATTAGCTTGTTAGGTCGGATGCAAAATAAAAATAGCCTACATATTTGGCTAGCATTAACTTTGCAGTCTAAATAATTAAATGTTTGTAGAGACGCTATGCGTAGCTTGCTTCCCCAAATGGGTATACTACAAACTAATCTCAATATTTTTTATATTACTTAACACTATTTTGATTTATTCTCGCTTACTTACATCAACTGCTTCTGTAGATTAGGTTATGAAGGGATAAAGCAGCCACAGTCAGTGGCAAAGCTCTAAAATTAAGAAGTATTAAATCAAGTTGAGGACATCATGGCTGCAAAAGTAGAAATTTACACCTGGAGGACTTGCCCGTTTTGTATTCGTGCCAAAAATTTGCTGAAGAACAAGGGAGTTGAATTTATTGAATACAGCATTGATGGAGATGAGGCAGCCAGAAATAAAATGGCTCAAAGAGCAAATGGACGCCGTTCTTTACCGCAAATCTTCATCAATGACAATCATGTTGGTGGTTGTGATGATATCCATGCTTTAGATAGTCAAGGCAAGCTGGATGAGCTACTAACTTCTAGCAATAGCGTTTAGATTCATAAGGTATTGCGCTAGCGACAAGCCGCTGCAAATTACACGGCAGTCGCTACAACTTTGGAAGGGAGAGCAACGCGCTGCTTTATTTACGGGCTTTTTTCTCACAAAAGCGAATATGTCCACAAGATTTTACTCTCCAGGTTCTACTCAGCAGTACAAATATACGTCAATTGGTGAGAGCATCAAGAGATAATAATTGAATAACCATTTAATTTCTTGGTGATTGAGGTATAAAGGGTGAAACTGGCTTTTATCATTGATCCCATCCATCTACTTGACCCGTGTCATGATACCAGTATTGCCCTGATCGAAGCAGCGCAAATCTTGGGACACGAAGTTTGGGTGACTCAGGCAAATCTGCTGAGTGTGGTGGAGGGCAAAGCTTGGGCTGTCCTACAGCGAGTTGAAGTTGTACCAGTACAGTTGGTGGAGGGACGCTGGGTAGCGGCGAATCCTTGGTATAAGTTGAATGATTCCTCCTTGACTTCTTTAGAGACAATGGACGCCGTATTTATGCGGACAGATCCACCTGTTAATGATTCCTACCTCTATGCCACCTACATTCTGGATTACATCGATCAAAACAAAACCCTGGTGATTAACAGTCCTAGTGGCATCCGAGGGGCAAATGAGAAAATGTACGCCCTCCAGTTTACCAAAGCAATTCCAGAAACGATTGTCAGTGCTGATAAGCAGTTTATCCGGCAATTTGTCGAAGCACAGGGGGCAGCAGTTCTCAAACCGTTGGGTAACAAAGCTGGGGAAGGAATTTTATTTTTGCAATCAGGCGATCGCAATTTTAACTCTATTGTAGAACTCAGTACCCTCCAAGGTCGAGTGCCTGTAATGGTGCAAACCTATTTACCGGAGGCAAAAGAAGGAGATAAGCGAATTATCTTGCTCAATGGCGAACCAATTGGTGCGCTCAATCGCCTCTCTAGTGGAACTGATTTTCGCAATAATATGGCAACTGGTGGCACAGTCGCTCAAACGGAAATCACCCCAAGAGAGTATGAAATTTGTACCCAAGTAGCCGAACGCTTACGACAAGACGGCTTAATTTTTGTAGGTATTGACGTTATTGGTGGCTACCTAACTGAAGTTAACGTCACTAGTCCCACCGGAATTCGTGAGATTGACCGACTAGATGGCACTCACCTTGGTTATCAGGTTATTCAATGGATTGAACAGACACTAAAAATCAAAAAATAATTTATTAATTAATATTTATTTTTTGGTTCGTGTCCTATTTTCTAGAAGACAGACTTCCTTCCGAAACTTGCGTGGGCGAGTTTCCCACGCAACTTTCTTTAAGTAAATATATTTACTTCTACCGAATATGATTTTACTGGAGCGTGGGGTTAGATGTAACGATGTCTACGACAGGCTACGCCTACACATTCATAGTCGGTCAGGCTTCGGTTTGTTCCAAAAGCACAGCCAGACATGTGAGCCAACAGACTCCTGCCTAAGTTCATTCTATAAGTAGCGTTAACGAGTTTCTTTACCAATGGGCAAAATTAGGGATGGCAACGGATTGCTTACCCCTGCTTTTGGTAAAACCCTGGAACTAGCAGATTTTATACAGCACTCAGCCTAACCTGAGACTGCTAATTTAATCTAAAATCTCAAATCCAAAATCTTTTAATTCCTTGGTGTTCGTCGGTTTCTCAAGAACTCAGGTATATCCAATCCAGGTTTTTCTTTTGGTTCTGGAGTTGGAGTTGAACTTGGAGTTGAGGTTGGGGGATTAACTGCGGGTTGCTGTGTTGTTGGACGCTTGGAGGTATTAGGTGCTACTCGAACATTAGCTACGCTTTGTTGTACTACAGCTTGCACTTCACCTGTAAATCCTGTGGCAATTACAGTAATTCTTACCTCACCTTGGAGTCTGTCATCAATTACGGCCCCAAAAATAATATTGGCGTTGGGATCAACTACCTCATAGATTGCTTCTGCGGCTGCATTCACTTCATGCAAAGTCAGGTCAGTCCCACCAGTAATATTAAATACAACTCCTCTGGCACCTTCAATAGAACATTCTAGTAATGGTGAAGAAATAGCTGCGATCGCAGCTTCTCTAGCTCTAGATTTTCCAGAACTCACTCCAATTCCCATCAATGCCGATCCCGCATCTGCCATCACAGCTCGGACATCAGCAAAGTCAACGTTTACCAAACCAGGGATCGTGATGATATCGGAAATACCTTGTACCCCTTGACGTAGTACATCATCTGCATAGCGAAAAGCTTCTTGCACAGGCGTTTGTTCCGGGATCACTTCCAGTAGTTTGTTGTTGGGGATAATGATCAGTGTATCTACTCTACTTTTTAGTCCTTGAATACCTTCTTCTGCTTGGCTGGTGCGGCGGCGTCCCTCAAAAACAAATGGACGTGTGACTACACCAACAGTAAGAGCGCCCATTTCTTTGGCCACTTCTGCCACGATTGGTGCTGCACCAGTCCCAGTACCACCCCCCATCCCAGCAGTGATAAATACTAAGTCTGCTCCCTCTAAAGCTGTAGCAATTTCGTCCCGTGATTCCTCTGCTGCCTTTTGACCAATGGCAGGATTACCACCTGCTCCCAAACCCCGCGTTAGCTTCTGTCCAATTTGCAATCGACTTGGAGCGCCAGCTAAGGTAAGAGCTTGAGCATCAGTGTTAATTGACCAAAACTCTACCCCAGAGACATCAGACTCGATCATGCGGTTAACAGCATTGCCACCACCACCACCAACACCAATCACTTTGATGTTGGCGACCCGACCAGGAACAATCTCGCCTATTCGGCTATTTTCCGCAGAAATTTTCTTATTATCGTGATTTTGCCCGAAGTTCAGCCCAGAGTTATTAAAGGGATTGGTCGAGTTAACTGCCAGAGAGAACCCTGGCTGTCCCGTAGATTGGGAATTTTTATAGGTAAGTCCTTGGTTATTATCAAGTGTCATTGGATTTGTGAAAGGTTAGATAAACGACTTTTTCAGGTGTTATTCACCTCAGAGTCAACTTTAGTTTGACAGTGCCACAATACTATGGCACTGTTCTTTACTGTTTTCACTACTGCCAAGCCTAACAGAATAGGCAGTACGAAAATTTGCTATGGGATAAGCTTTTAAGGCAGCCGATCGCACAGCCAATTCTAGAGAAGTATACCTATATTTATCTAAAACTGACCTGTATAACTTCAACCAGACATTAATCTCTTCATTATTCTCAGCGGAGGGCATAACTTGTAAAGACACACTACAGTGCACCTTCTCTGCCTCAATAATAATATTGTTAATAGGTTTCACCATTGGGGATGATTGCAACTTTAGACACAAAATTTACTTTCCACTTACTTATCCTTAAATTAAAGTAAGCAATAATTTACTTGTCAGACTATACCTGATTAATTTGTTGTTTGGGGGGTCTTAATGGACACTTTGTTGAAGCAATAGTCTATCCTACGAGAACCCTCACTAGTGCGGTCAAAAAATCAAGATTTTCTAAGAGGTTTTGTCACCCAATAGAAATTACGGCACAGAGTAGTCCAAACTTATTGCCCAGAAGCAATACTTACGCAATTCAGAGTAGCATTATTCGTTACAGGTAGAAACTTCAGTAAATTATTTGTAGAAGTGTCCTCAACAGACCAAAGCCAGGTGTTTTTGGCTCTGCATTTGGATGGCGGCGTAAACTGTTCTCATCAGTGCCTTCTGTTCACGAGTCTGATATTAATGAAAAACTCAAGCATTTTTCTCTTTTCCGCACTGGGTTTAGTCAAAGAATATATGAGCAGAAAGCGTTTTGCACGCTATTGACCATCATTGATTGTCCGACATCTTGCACCCTACTATTAGATGTTAGGGTAATAATTGAGGGTCTTTTACTCGCAATAGAGATTTTATGATTGATTTTCTCATTTTAATTAGAAGTTAATGCCGATTTTCGTGCGGGTTTGCTGGAAAACTGAAAATAATAAATATATTTATCAGCATAAAGCTTCTTAATTAACTATGAGCGCTCAATACATTAAATACCCTAGATGTTTTTAAGAATTTTGGGAGCTAATTTTTGGGTTTTTTGGTTCATTTGTACTAAAGGAAATTCGGGATTTTTCAGATCAATATACTCTATTTGACCGGAATTGAATTTTGCTGCTAAATGACGCATTTGGGCGAGTAGCTTAATTTGTTCAGACAACTGAGGACCTGGAACGCCGAGATGCACATTTCCTAGTTCTGTTTTCAAAATTAAATTCGTTGGATTTTGGCAATCAATTTCCATCACCTTCACGGGACTTTGGCTGATAGCTTTATGAAGTTGAGTCCAGTAGAGGCAGTATTGTTTTGGCGAACCAATTACTCTGAGATTGGGTAATTTACTAGTGGGATTCAGTGATGTGTATTTTTCTAAGGGCATCCAGACCCCACTTGCATCTAGTAAGCCGATTGTTACTTTTTTGTTACCATTAGTCTGATTTTGCTCTCTTGGTGTTTGAGTCACCGCTACAGGTACTCGTTCTTGGATTTCGATGATTAATCCAGGAGGAAACAGGCGACGTCTCACGATCGCTTGGGCAATAGTTGGTTGTTTTTTCAAAGAGTTAGCGATCGCTGACGGTTCAATTCGCCACAAAGACTGGGGGTAAGATAGTACCAACAGTGACTGAGTTGTCTCATCCGAAAGTAATTTATTACCTGATTTCATGACTATTTGTTTGGGAGCTTTTAGCATCCATACTGGTTGGACTGCCACCCACAGCAATCCACCCGCCAAAACAGTAATGGCAAAGCTTCGCCAAATAGCCTGAATAATTTTCATCTGCCGCTGCCGACGTAATTTTTGACGACGCTGGGCTAGATCTGTGCGAGAAACTGATATTATGCCAGCCATTCAAACCCCTTTCTGGTTGCAATCTAAATTCCTTGACGCGCTTGTATCATTATTAATTTCAGTAAACACTGTTGGCATCTGTTAGCCGCTCTCCTCAAGACTTTTTTTATTTTTAGTAACACTTTACAGTAACTACACAAAGATTATGGCGCTAGTCATCATTCCTATTAAAGTTTCCGGTGTCCATTTTTAACTGACTGTAGCCTTTTTGACAAGTTATTTTTGAAGATTATTTCCCTAAAGATTACAAAATATTAATTTAGATGTTTAGGATTTTGTTTTCTTGACAAATAGAATGTGAAATGATAAATAAGTATTCCTGAATCTCTGTGTACCTTGCTATAATTCATACCAGTCCTACTCGTCAGCTATACAAACTGAGAACCATGTAGTCTAGTAGCTTTTTTTACTTATCCACTGATCCCCAAAGGTTTGTGGCAGGTCAAACAAAAGCTAGAGATTGTCAAAACCTCGATAGCAGGTGTAAAAAGGACAGATATGCTTAAGGTTATTAGGGTCAATTAAATCTCTACCATACTACTGACAGCTACTGACAGTAATCCTGCACCAAGTGCTGTCCCTTGCAAGACACTACCAACTTGCAAGTTAATCGTATGCCTATATCCCTGATAGAGATTAATTGTATAAAAAAATATGAATTAAACTGCATCTCCACACACGTCTACATACACCTCTACATACATGAAAACGACATTAAATTTGTCACGTTTTTATAAAGCATGTAACCCAAGCTACACGCTAAACATAAGTAACGTGCTAGATCGTCAGTATTACATAGATTTTGCTGATGTACGTGGTTGCAAGATTGTCGAAGAATTACAACGGACTATCGTTCGGATTTCTCCTGATGAGCCAACCTGCCAGTTATTTACAGGTCATATTGGCTGCGGTAAGTCAACGGAATTGCAACGCCTCAAGACAGAACTAGAATTGGCAGGATTTCATGTGGTTTATTTTGAGTCCAGTCAAGACTTGGACATGGCAGATATTGATATCAGCGATATTTTGCTGAGTGTAGCCCGTCAAGTCAGTGCCAGTTTAGAAGGTATTGGCATCAAACTCAAACCTGGTTACTTTACTAATTTGTTTAAAGAAGTAGGCGATTTTTTGCAAAGCCCCATAGAGCTTTCTGGACAAGCAGAGTTGTCCTTGGGTATTGCCAAAATTACCGCCAAAACCAAAGATAGCACTCAGTTGCGGAATCAACTGAGGCAATATCTGGAACCACGTACCAATAGTATTTTGCAAGCGATTAACGAAGAAATTTTAGAAAAGGCTGTTGAACAGCTAAAGCTGCGGGGTCAAAAAGGACTGGTAGTGATTGTAGATAATTTGGATCGAGTGGATATGCGTCCCTTAGCATCCGGGCGATCGCAACCAGAATATCTCTTTATCGACCGAGGCGAACAGCTACGCCGACTCAAATGCCACCTAGTTTACACCATTCCCCTAACGTTAATTTTCTCCAATGAGTATGAGACACTGAAAAATCGCTTGGGGGGAGGGATTGCGCCAAAAGTACTGCCAATGGTATTGGTGCGGCAAAGAGATGGCAGTGACTACGAACCAGGGATGTCACTAGTGCGCCAGTTAGTTCTAGCAAGAGCTTTTCCAGAAGTTCCTTTGAATGGAAGGCTTTTATTAATTACAGAATTATTCGATCACTCCCAAACCTTGGATCGTCTATGTCGCGTTAGTGGTGGTCATATTCGTAACTTATTGGGTTTACTTTATAGCTGTCTGCAACGACAAGATCCACCTTTTTCTAGGGATTGCTTAGAAGCTGTGATTAAGGACTACCGCGATGATCTTCTATTAGCTATTGATGAATCCCAGTGGGAATTATTGTTTGAAGTAGTACAGCAGCAGAGAGTTAAAGGTGAGTCTGACTATCAAAGCTTACTAAGAAGCATGTATCTGTTTGAATATCGCGATCCTCTAGGGCGCTGGTTTGGCATCAGCCCAGCCTTGGCAGAAACAGAAAAAGTTTTGGCTTGGCAACAAAACAAGTAACAGTGCTGGATGAGCCAATTGTCATTAGTCATTAGTCATTAGTCAATTGTCCTTTGTCATTTGCCATTGGACTAATAACTAATGACCAAGGATCAATGCCCAATACTTCTCTACGAGAGGCTTCTCTTTCAGAGACGCTAACGGCTCCCTTCCCTACAGGACGCTACGCGTAGCTTGCTTCCACGTTCGCGTAGCGTGCCGTAGGCAAGGGGTACGACTGCGCTACCTCGGCTCCGGTTCCATCGAACGACTTGTACTGAGCGTAGTCGAAGTAAGTCGAGATGCTCGGCACAAGTCAGGGCAAGTCGCTCAGTACAAGTGCCCAATGCCCCATTCTTAACGCTCAATTCCCAATGCCCTATAACCAATGAGTAATGACAAGCAGCTACGCGTCTACACCAAAGAAAATCAGCATACTTTGCAAAGACTTATTAGAGCGATCGCGCTTTCTGAAGGTCAATTTGCCCTGATTTTAGTTCGATGTAACTATGGGCGATTACGTGAGCAAATGTTAGAGAATATTCGCTCTATCACCAAAGACATCAATATCAGAGAAATCGTTCTCAATCCATCAACTACTTCCTTACACAACACAATAGTCTCAGAACTATCTTTAGATAATCCTGCCGTCCTTACAGACTCTTTGCCATCTGCTGTGATGGTTTTCGGTATTGAGTCAATTATCGACCTGGAAAACTTACTTACAGGCATCAACCAAGCACGAGATATCTATGCTGCGACTTTTCCATTTCCAGTGGTGTTGTGGTTACAAGATGAAGTAGCATCACTGCTTTCAAGATTAGCACCTGATTTCAAAAGTTGGGCTGCAACTACTATTAAATTTGAAATGACCAAAGCAGATTTAATTGCTTTGATCCACCAAGAAGCAGAATCTCTATTTGCCAAAGTTTTGGAAGCAGGTGCTGAAACATTTTTATCTAATGCCTTTCTAGATTTAGATCCCAAATCTCAACACCGCCACGAAATAGAATCAGCCCGTAATGATTTACTGCGCCTGTATGGTGTTCAATTAACACCAGGATTAGAAGCTAGTTTAGAATTTGTCTTGGGGCGAGATAAATACGCCAACGATCAAATTAATGGTGCTTTAGCCAATTATCAAAAAAGCCTAGCGTTGTGGCAGCAGGAAGCGAGGAGAGTAGCAGAGTGGGAGAGTAATTCTTCTTTCCCCCTCTCATGTCATCACCCTACGCCTCCCTCGTCTTTACTCAAGCAAGCAATAGTAATATTCCACCTGGGGCTGTGTTATCACCGAATGGCAGATTTATACCAGAATACTAGTAGCTATTGCGAACATGCTCTCTTGTGGTTTAAACAATGCTTGGAGCTATTAGAAGAGGTACAAAGAGAAGACTTAGTTGCTAAATTTATTTTGCCTGCTTGTGAAATGCTGCAACGTTTACAAGCTTGGGATGATTTAAAAGAATTAACTCAAAAGTCATTACATCTACATAAAACTTATGGAACTCCTGCACAAGTTGCTCAAAATTATGGCTTTTTGGCAAATGTGGCGGCTTCTGAGTCGAATTGGGTACTAGCTCATGAATTAGCGAATACAGCACTTTCTATCTCCGAAGAAGCAACAGAAATTTCTCTACGAGACGCTTTGCGAACACGACGACAAGAAAGTTGGTATCTTCTCTTGCTAGCACGTACACAGCGGCATCTAGGTGAGTGGGAGGAGGCTATCAATAACTTGGAATGGGCAAGGGTAGTTTGTGAGCTACAACATCAGCCATCACTTTACTTGGAGATTTTAGAAGAACTGCGATCGCTTTACTTTTTTGAGCGTCATGACTATACAGAAGCCTTTAAGCTGAAGCAAGAAAAAATTCAAATAGAACATCAGTATGGCTTTCGTGCCTTCATCGGAGCAAGTCAATTGCAGCCACAACGCCCCAGAATTAACCCAGTACTGGAACCTCACAAAATACCATTTATTCCTGAAGAAATTGCCCAAGAAATATCTGCTTCTGGACGACAACAAGATGTCAATCGCTTAATTGAAAGAATTACCCGCGCTGACTATAAACTCACAGTAATTTATGGCCCATCAGGTGTAGGGAAAAGTTCAATTCTCAAAGCTGGTTTAGTTCCAGCACTAAAGGGAAAAATTATTGGTGAGCGCATCCCCATACCTATTGTTTTGTCTGTTTATACTGATTGGATTACAATCTTAATCAGCAGTATAAACCAAGCGCTGGCATACACAGGAATATCGGTTAATCTTGACTCTACACCCACAATAATTTTAGAAAAAATTCGGTTAGCATCTGAGCGCAATTATACAATAATTATAATATTAGACCAGTTTGAAGAATTTTTCTTTATTAGTAATCCATCCATACAAAGAATAGAATTCTACAAATTTTTTAGTGAATGTTTAAATATTTCATTTGTAAAAATTATTCTTTGCCTAAGAGAAGATTATTTACATAATTTATTAGAATTTGAACGTTTGAGCCAGAAAAATAGTACTGGATTATATGATTTAGGTGTAATTAATAAAAATATCCTCGATAAGGACATTCGCTACTATTTAGGAAAATTCACTAGCCAGGATGCTAAAGCTATAATTCACAGTCTTACTCAACGTTCACATTATGAACTGAGTGATGAATTAATTAACCGATTAGTCCAGGATTTGACAGGAGAACTAGACGAAGTACATCCAATTGAATTACAAATAGTTGGTGCTCAACTACAAATAGAAAACATTACCACACTTGGAGAATATAAGCTTTGCGGTGGCTCGGAAAAGTTGGTGGAACGCTGGCTTGGGGAAGTTATCAAAGACTGCGGTCAGGAAAATGAAGAGTTAAGTTGGAAATTATTATTTGAGTTAACTGATGAAAAGGGGACGCGACCTTTAAAAACTAAAGCTGATTTAGCCGCTGCATTAGTTAATAATTATGATCTAGATACAATATCAAGCTTTGACACAGTTGGAGAACTGATTTTAGAAATATTAGTGGGTTCAGGTTTGGTGTTGCTAGTCAGAGAAGAGTTAGGCGATCGCTACCAGTTGGTTCACGATTATTTAGTTGAACCAATTCGCCAAAAAAACAACTATGGTATACTCGCAGAATTAGAAAAAATCAAACTTGAAAAAACTAGAGCTGAAGTAGCCCAAAAACTTAGTCAAAAGCAACTTAATTTGGTATTACAACGGCGACTGCGAGAAGCACGTTTAGCAGGTGCAGTCCTGGCAATCATGGGGGGAACAATAGCAGCATTATGGTGGCAAGCCGACTTGCAAAAAAGAGCAGCAATCCGCCAAACTCTACGAGCTGAACGCAGTGAAACAAACTTGAAAATCAGTGCGCTCACTGCTGCTAGCGAAGCTTTGTTCGCCTCAAATAAAGAGTTTGATGCCCTATTAGAAAGTTTGCGGGCTTGGAGAGGGCTTAAACAGGCAGATGGAGTGCAGCCAGATACCCGAATGCGGGTGGTGACAGCCCTACAACAGGCAATTTATGGGGTAACGGAGGTTAACCGCTTGGAAGGGCACACTGATATTGTCTGGGGAGTAACTTTCAGCCCGGATGGTCAGTTGCTAGCATCAGGTAGCCGAGATCAGACAGTGAAACTTTGGCGTCTTGACGGTACCTTACTCCAAACCCTCAATGGCCACACTGATGCTGTCACCTGTGTAAGTTTTAGCCCTGATGGTCAAACCCTAGCCTCCGCCAGCCTCGACAAAACAGTGCAAATCTGGCACAAAAACCCGGTTACAGGTGAATTTGACCGCAAGCCATATAAAACCTTAAAAGGACATGAAGATTGGGTTTATAGCGTTAATTTCAGTCCTGATGGCGAGTTGTTAGCTACTGGCAGTAAAGATAAAACCGTAAAACTCTGGCACAAAGACGGTAGCTTAGTAACAATACTAAGAGGACATCGAGGGTGGGTTAACTGGGTAAACTTCAGTCCCGATAGTCAATTCATCGCCTCAGCCAGCGACGACAAAACAGTGAAAATTTGGCGGCGGGACGGTAGACTCGTTACAACTTTGCAGGGACATCAGCAGGGTGTGGTTGTAGCTGTTTTCAGCCCGGACGGTAAATTGTTGGCGTCAACAGGTCGAGATAAGACAGTAAAACTTTGGCGGCGGGAAAGTAACAGCACTAAAGACGGTTTTGACTTTCGTCCTTACAAAACTTTACGGCAACATAGCAGTACAGTCTGGAGTTTGAGCTTTAGTTCCGATAGTAAAAAGTTAGCTTCCGCAGGTGAAGACAATACCATAAACCTCTGGAGTACCACTGGTACCTTACTTAAAACCTTCAAAGGACATAGCGATGCTGTTGTCAGCATCGCTTTCAGTCCAAATAACAAATTACTGGCTTCAGGAAGTTTCGACAAAAGCGTGAAACTATGGAGTTTAGATGCCCCAACACCGTCTATTCTTCGAGGGCATCAGGATCGAGTTTTGAGCGTTACTTGGAGTCCCAACGGTCAGATGCTAGCTTCTGGTAGTAGCGATCGCACTGTTAAACTTTGGCAACGATACACCAGTAGTGGCGAGGTAAAAACCCGACTTTACAAAACTTTGGTAGGGCACACAAATAAAGTTCCTAGTGTCAGTTTTGACCCAAAAGGTGAAATGCTGGCTTCAGGAAGTTATGACAAAACTGTAAAACTTTGGCGGCTTGACGGTACTTTAATCATGACTCTCCACGGACATAACGATAGTGTAATGAGCGTGAATTTTAGCCCTGATGGTCAGTTTTTGGCATCAGCTAGCAAAGATAAAACAGTGAAACTTTGGAACCGTGAGGGCAAGTTGCTCAAAACTTTAATGGGGCATCAAGGTTGGGTAAATAGCGTGAATTTCAGCCCCGATAGTCAAGTTTTAGCCTCTGCCAGTGATGACCAAACTGTGAAACTTTGGCGCACGGATGGTACTTTGCTTAAAACTTTTTCGCCTCATGACAGTTGGGTATTGGGTGTCAGCTTTAGTCCCACCGACGAGTTGCTGGCTTCTGCTAGCTGGGATAACACTGTGAAACTCTGGCGACGGGATGGGACGTTGTTAAAAACCCTATTGAAGGGGTACAGCGATAGTGTCAATGCTGTGACTTTCAGTCCCAATGGTGAATTGCTAGCCGCTGCCAGTTGGGACAGTACAGTGAAACTTTGGAGCCGTAAAGGCAAATTAATTAAAAGTCTCAATGGGCATCGTGCTCCGGTATTAAGTGTCAGTTTTAGCCCAGATGGTCAAACACTAGCATCAGCTAGTGATGACAACACGATAATTCTATGGAATTTACACCTTGATGATTTGGTTGTTCGTGGTTGCGACTGGGTGGGCGATTACCTCAAGCACAACCGCAATCTTGAAAAGCGCGATCGCCTTCTTTGTGATGGGATAACCCGTACAAACCCTTTTTAATTATGAATTATGAATTAATAATTAGGAATTAAGTTGAAGCCTCAATGAGCAACCGCTCTTGGTTTAGCGGTTGATGAGGCGATTCAGAGTTGTTAATTCAGAGTTAGAAATTTATTTCGAGATCATCAGCCAAAGGAGCGATCGCTCTCCAAAACTTCATGGCTATTTTCTTCGGGAGTCTGTTGTGGCAAATTCGCTAAAAATGCTTGTAGTCTCATGCGCTCAATATAAGGCCAGCCTCCCTCAGACTCAATATCTTTCAGCAGTGAGTAGAGTTGCCGACGGTTAACAGGCAAACTCTCTTGAAAAACCCCATCCCGGATCTCTCGGTGTAACTGCTCTAATTGCCGCAGCAAAGCCAAAAGAGCTACAGTATCGTCTTCACAAGCTGTAGCTGCATCATACACCACGGTTGCGATCGCTTGCAGTTTACAGGACAACTTCTCCGATTCATTATTTTTGTTATTGTTCATGCCACCCTTTCCGTATAAATGAGGCCAACTCAAATTTACCGGAGATTTTTAATTTTCCCTAGTTTGCCAGTACGATTCCTCTAATCACCCCTGTTTCTCTGTCCCCGCGCCCTCGTGCTTGCCCTAGTCAAGGTGAATATAACTAGATTTGTATCTTTATAAAAAACAATTGCGATCGCTCCTAAAAGAGCGTATTAACCTTTAGCATAGCCTCCACAGCAGCTAGATGCGATCGGGATGAGACTTTCTTGGATTTTGAGTACTTTGATTTTGAGTTAAAAAAAATCGTATGATCTGGCTGATTTCCCCATCAAACAATGGGCTGTATGTAGTGGCGTCACATACATGATACAAAAAGACTTGGGCGACGCCGCTTTTGCGATATGCAAGAGCAAAATGCGAAGCAGACACCCCTCTTCGAGGTAAGCATTTATGCTGCTCTGTGTGGGGGTTACTTACCCACCCTCCCAACTCTAAACAAATGCCACCAACAGTAAAACTGCTGGTTTTTGCTCCTCTAGTAACACACATCCACAATGGATGCAGTGTGCTACTTAGCTTGGGGTGTAAACCCCAAGCTAAAGAGAGCGACACGTTTAACTACGTTTAGCAGAGAAAAGTTTGAGCAGCGGCTGACAACCTAGACGCCCAGACACTTGCTTCAACTCTCTTAATCAGAGCAAAGCTGTGTCTGACCAAAGGTAGCTTTTAGCAGAGTAGCGGCTTCTCATTAGAGATCAAAGCTTCGATGCAGTTTTACAACTTAGATATTAATTTTTGAGATTGAGGTTGACCATGAGGTATCGCGCTTTAATTGTTGCATTCTTGGCTTTGTGCTTGGGGCTAATAACTGCTTGTAGTGATGCTCCTGCTAGTAGTAGTGGTAGAGATGTACTCACTTACGATCAAATTCGTGGCACTGGCTTGGCTAATAAATGCCCCCAACTAGCAGAAACAAGCCGTGGTTCCATTCCCATTGATTCTAGCCAGTCTTATGCCATCAAAGAACTTTGCTTGGAACCAACTAGCTTCTTCATCAAAGAAGAACCTGCTAATAAACGGCAGGAAGCAGAATTTGTTGCTGGCAAATTGCTGACCAGATACACTTCCACCATTGACCAGGTGCAAGGTAACCTAAAAATCAACCCAGATAATAGCCTGACTTTTGTAGAAACTGATGGTCTTGACTTCCAAGCCATCACTGTGCAACTTCCTGGTGGTGAGCGAGTACCTTTCCTCTTCACCATCAAAAACTTGGTTGCTCAAACCCAACCCAGTTTGAGCAGTATTAACACCTCCACGGACTTTGAAGGCACCTTTAAAGTTCCTTCCTATCGTGGCGCTGCCTTCTTAGATCCCAAAGGTCGTGGTGTCGTCAGTGGCTACGATAATGCCGTGGCTCTCCCCGCCCAAGCAGATGATGAAGAACTTACTCGCACTAATGTCAAGCGTGCTGAAAATCTCAATGGCAAGATTTCTCTGCAAATCGCCAAAGTAGATAATTCTAGTGGTGAAATTGCTGGTACTTTCGAGAGCGAACAGCCATCTGATACAGATTTAGGTGCTGGCGAACCTAAAGAAGTGAAGATTCGCGGTCTATTTTATGCACGGGTTGAACCGACTCGTGGCTAAATCCTCTGAAGTAACGGAACTGACTGGCACTCAGAACTACAATTCTGTAAGTAACAGGTTTGTTCACAAAAGTTAACTTATCTACCCTCTTTTTCAGGAGGGTAGATAGGTTTTTTACAAAGATGGGGAAAAGTTAAAGCCGAGCAAAATTGCGAGCGAAATAATCCTTGGATTGGGAAAAGTTTGATACTTCGGTTTTGTGGGTGGCTTGATTCATCCCTTTAACCTTTTCCCTTTCATTAAAAGACTATACACTTAAGTACAAAAAGGGTGAGATACCCTTTTTTTTATTGGCTTGCGTAATTATACATAGAATTTTTTAAAAAATATTAGTAATTTTTAATTATTAGATAAATTTCCATTGAATGGGCACGTAATTTTACTGTAAATTCAACTTTTGCTTATCCAACAAAAACCCAACTACTGTTGTTTTATTTCTATAAATTAACTTCACCATTAATTAATTCAAATTAAGTACAATCTCGGTTTGAAATTTAGTAATTAATTTTATATTTTATTCCTATGTAGTTCTAAAAAACCTACAGGTCATACCAAAGATAAATAACAAACTAAATACCGATTTCGCCCATTTAAATTTTGCTCGATTGTCAAGCAATATATAAAATTTATTCTAGAAAAGCTTTGTTATCAACCATAGTATTTACTAGAAAAAATAGCGAGATGTTGTCTTTGAAGTAGTGCGATCGCAGCTTAATTTAAAAGCGAATAATTGATTCATTATTTGCTCAATAAACCCGGTGCTATGCCTACCACAGTCACCACTGAACTAAAACACGAAATTTGGCAGTTGTTGCGAGAATATCAGCAATCTCCGTCAGAAAATGTCCGCAATCAACTGGTAAAACTCAATTTTGGACTTGTGAGAAAAGAAGCTCACTACTGGACAAATCAATGTCATGAAACCTACGATGATTTGCTCCAGGTTGGATGTTTGGGTTTAATCAGGGCTATTGAAAGATTTGAACTTTCTAAGGGACATGCCCTCAGTTCCTATGCTCTTCCCTATATTCGGGGTGAAATTCAACACTATCTCCGAGATAAAGGTGTCACCGTGCGAATTCCTCGGAGATGGTTAGCGCTCCAACAGCAAGCAATAGGAGTATCACGTTCTTGGCGTGAAAAACATAATCGCCAACCGACCGACTCGGAATTAGCAGCAGCACTGGAAATTTCTCCAAACGAATGGCAAGAAATTAAATTAGCATGGGTCAATCGCGCTCCCTTGAGTCTCGATGTCCCAATCCAAGATGGAGAAGAAGGCTCTACCTGCTTGGGAGAATTGGTTCCAGATCCTAACTATCGTAGTTTTCAACTGGCACAAGAAGACCAACTTCGCTTACAACAAGCATTAGTTCAGCTAGAAAAACGCACCCGCGATGTGTTGGAATGTGTGTTTTTGCAAGATTTGACACAAAAACAAGTTGCAGAACATCTGGGCATCAGTGTAGTAACGGTTTCCCGTAGAGTCAAGAAAGGCCTAGATTTGATGAAACAGCTTATGGGTGTGGCAGAGGACTAACTGCAACAAACGCCAAGCCGCAGTTATGCTGGGCAGGCAGTGCTAAAAATAACCCTTGAAATGTAAAAAATTAGGTTATAAAGGGAACATACTTTGCCTTTGATACAAATTTTAGGCATGTTGATTTCCACTTTTCAATTTTCCAATGGCTTTTGAGAACAGCTCATGGGCAGAACTTCAAAAATTACAATTGCAGCTATTTTAACTTTGGCGATCGCTGGATGTGCTTCTGAAGATACACAACAAGCCATCAATCCTGTGCCGATTCCCAAAATAGCAAAAAAGTCGCCACCAGCGGCTCAATCCTTTAAGAATCCAGTGATACCTGCCAAACAGGTTTCACAAGTTACTCCTGCATCTGTTAACTTGATTCAATCCACTAATGCTACAGAACGGGCACGGGAACTTGTGCTATCAAAAGATCGAAGTGACCCTTTTGCACAACTTTTCGGGCAGACGGTTCCCGGAATGTCTAAAACATCTGGAAGACCAGTTCCCATATTGCCTAAGCTACCTACTCCATCACTAGCAGGACGAAAACTTCCAGCACGCAGTATAGCTTTAAATCAACAGAAATCTGTACCAAAAAAAGTCAATTCTACCTTGACTTCAGTCTTGCCTAAGGTTTTGCCTCAAGTTGTCCCCAACCCCACTTTAGTCTCTGTATTGCCACCGCCAGCACAGCCTGAGTTAGCAAGGGCAGTGGTTGTGACTGGTGTAGTTCTAATTAGTAAGGAACCACAGGCAATTATCAAAGTACCCGATGAGCCGACAAGTCGCTATGTGCAGGCGGGACAGCGATTAGCAAATGGCGTACTCGTTAAACGTATTGAAATGAATCAGGGCTACAACCCCATCGTGATTTTGGAACAATATGGTATCGAAGTTGCCAAAATGGTAGGGGAAGGGGCTGTCAACTCAACGCCGTCAGCTGCATCTGCTAGCGGCAATCCTATTTCAGTGACAACGCCTCCCCAAAATCCTTTTAGTGTGGGAGCTTCATAAAGATGGAGACTAAGGAAAAAATTGAATTCGCTGGTTTACCTTTAGCAGTCTATAGAGAAATAGCAGCGCATTTACGTCAAGTTGAAGGGGTGGAAGTGGATTTAATTCCCCAGGCATCCCAACAGTTTGATTACAATCAAAGTCAAATTGGTGGCTTGAGCCTCTCGTGGACAGCAAACTCTGGTTTAGAAAGTCGGCAACGAGTTAGCCAGATTTTGGTTTACTATCAAAATCGCTATATGAATCCTATTTGATTTGTGAAAATCCAAAGCCTCAGGTTCCCGAATTCTTAGAGAAGTCGGGAATTTTGTTGTTCACAAATGATAAGTAGGGCTATGATCTCTGACCACTTCAGTATATATTCCCAACTCCTGGCTCGGAATTTCCTCCATAGTCACACCGAAGTGATCGCCTTTCTTTTGCTCTTTCTCCCACAGAACAGCGATCGCTGCATTTAATACAGCTCGATAAAGAGTACTGTCTAACGACCTCACAACACGCAGTAAGGTGAGGATTTCAAAAAGCAACGTTATGATAATTAATGCATTAATTGAGCTTGGGTCTAATAATAAATAAGTTGGCACAAATAAACCTCCACAGTACGGAGACGATTAATCGCCTCTCTACAGCAGTCAAAAACCATTGCTCTTGACTGTTATTTAGGTGCTGCGTCCAACCAAAATCAGCCGTTGTACAAATTTCCATAAGGATAATTGAAGTGACTAGGACTAATTCAGACTTTCTTTCCTCCAGTGATCCGGCGATCGCGGAGTTAATCAACAATGAACTACAGCGTCAACGAGACCATTTGGAGTTGATTGCTAGCGAAAACTTTACCTCGGCTGCTGTACTAGCGGCTCAAGGTTCGGTACTGACAAATAAATATGCTGAGGGATTACCTGGTAAACGCTACTATGGCGGTTGTGAGTTTATCGACAAAATCGAGCAACTAGCGATCGGCCGCGCTAAACAGATATTCGGTGCTGCTCATGCGAATGTGCAACCCCATTCTGGCGCACAAGCGAATTTTGCAGTGTTCCTATCACTGCTGGAACCAGGGGACAAAATTATGGGGATGGATTTGTCTCATGGAGGACATCTCACCCACGGTTCACCTGTAAATGTCTCAGGTAAGTGGTTCCAAGTTAGCCATTACGGTGTCAGTCAACAAACAGAGCAACTTGACTATGAGCAAATTCGGGAGCTGGCGCTGAGGGAGCGTCCTAAGCTACTGATTTGTGGTTATTCGGCTTATCCTCGTATAATTGACTTTGAAAAGTTCCGTAGCATTGCTGATGAAATCGGCGCTTACTTACTGGCGGATATTGCCCACATTGCTGGTTTAGTTGCTAGTGGTCTTCATCCCGATCCCATTCCTCATTGTCATGTGGTCACAACAACTACACATAAGACTCTACGCGGCCCTAGAGGTGGTTTAATTTTGACCAGCGACGCAGAACTAGGTAAAAAGCTGGATAAATCTGTTTTTCCTGGCACCCAAGGCGGGCCATTGGAACACGTCATTGCTGGTAAGGCAGTAGCTTTTGGAGAAGTCCTAAAGCCTGAGTTTAAAACCTATTCTGCCCAAGTGATTGAAAATGCTCGTGCCTTGGCCGAACAACTACAAAACCGGGGCTTGAAATTAGTGTCTAATGGCACTGACAACCATTTGATATTAGTAGATTTACGTTCTGTAGGTCTAACTGGGAAGCAGGCAGATCAGCTAGTCAGTACTGTGAATATTACTGCTAACAAAAATACTATTCCCTTCGATCCGCAATCACCATTTGTTACCAGTGGTCTGAGGTTAGGTTCACCAGCAATGACCACGCGGGGCTTGGGAGTAGCAGAATTTACCGAGATTGCAAATATTATTAGCGATCGCCTGCTTTCTCCAGATTCCGACGTAGTAACCCAAGATTGTCGGCAACGGGTAGCGGCATTGTGCGATCGCTTCCCCTTATATACTCACCTGGAAATTCCTGTACCAGCACTAGCATAAGGCATGGGGAAGAAGCAGAGGGGCAGGGAGCAGGGAGCAGAGGGTAAAGAAAAGAGGTAATTTTTTATTCTCCTCCTTGCCCCCTACTCCGCCCGCCTCCCCTGCCTCCCCTGGTCCCTCATCCCCCACTCCCTACTCCCTTTTCCCAATCCAATGAGTGCAGAAATTATTTGTGTTGGTACTGAACTATTGCTAGGAGATATTCTCAACGGCAATGCTCAATTTTTAGCGCAACAATTAGCCCAGCTAGGGATTCCCCACTACTATCAAACAGTGGTTGGGGATAATCCAGAACGGTTGAAGCAAGTTATAGAAATTGCTATTTCCAGAGCGCAAATTCTTATTTTCACTGGTGGACTTGGCCCAACCCCAGATGATCTCACCTGCGAAACCATCGCCGATTTTTTTAAAGTCCCGCTGGTAGAACGCTCTGACATCATCGAAGACATAACCCAAAAATTTGCCCAACGTGGTCGGATTATGTCACCAAGTAACCGCAAGCAGGCTTTGATTCCTCAAGGTGCAGAAATTCTACCCAACCTCACTGGAACAGCACCCGGTATTATTTGGCAACCTCGTCCTGAAATCACGATTTTTACCTTTCCCGGTGTTCCCAGTGAAATGCACCTGATGTGGGAAGAAACAGCCGTGCCATTTCTCAAAAGTCAAGGTTGGGGTAAAGAAATTATTTACAGTCGGAGTTTAAAATTTTGGGGTATTGGTGAATCTGCTTTGGCAGAAAAAGTTGCTTCCTATTTGAAGTTGCCAAATCCCACAGTAGCCCCTTATGCAGGTAAGGGGGAAGTAAGATTGCG
The DNA here is from genome assembly GCF_034531305.2 of Nostoc sp. ChiQUE02. Lineage (NCBI taxonomy): Bacteria > Bacillati > Cyanobacteriota > Cyanophyceae > Nostocales > Nostocaceae > Nostoc > Nostoc sp. ChiQUE02. The sequence continues at coordinate 837 of NZ_JAVRBN020000065.1, read as the reverse complement.
AGTCTCAGCTAAAGCAACTTCAGAAGTAGCAGCAGAAACGTTAATTGCGCCCATTGAAAAACAACTTAAAGAAATTGCCGGACTGGATTTTTACGGCGTTAATAATGATACTCTTGCTTCCGTGGTTGGTCAGTTGTTGCGGGCATCGAAAGAAACGCTCTCGGTCGCAGAATCTTGCACTGGTGGCGGTTTAGGGCAAATGTTGACTGAGATTTCAGGGAGTTCTGATTACTTTTGGGGTGGTGTAATTTCTTATGACAATTCGGTGAAGGTTGGGCTGCTGGGGGTTAACCAGGGAGATTTAGATAGATTTGGGGCGGTAAGCGCTACCGTTGCAGAGCAAATGGCAGTTGGGGTAAAAACTCGACTTGGAACCACTTGGGGATTGAGTATCACTGGTATTGCTGGCCCAACTGGAGGGACAGATACTAAGCCAGTGGGTTTAGTTTACATTGGTTTAGCTGGGCCAAAGGATGAAGTGGCAAGTTTTGAGTATCAGTTTGGTACAGTGCGAGGTCGAGCTTTAATTCGTCATGTCAGTGCAAATGCAGCGTTGGATAATTTACGGCGGAAGTTGTTGACGAGGTAGGAAGTATATTATGTTTGTCATACAAGTTGTATGACAAACGAACCTAAGGATGTGAATTAATGCGCGATTATGATGACGAGTATGCTGACAAACTAGCCTAGACGACTTGCTTCGGATTTGGGTGGCAATATTGAGCTAATGCTGGCATATTTAATGGCACTGGCCACAGAAAACTAGGGCGTGTCACCAATTAGGTAAACTGGAATGATAACTGCTGAAGAAAAATAGGCAACAGGGAAACGATGACA
>NZ_JAVRBN020000064.1:0-24545 GCF_034531305.2 Nostoc sp. ChiQUE02 | reverse complement strand
TTCTCAAGCTCATCTATACAGAACGTAGCAAAACTGAATCTGTCAGATTTCTTCTCAAAGAAATTCAAGAATTGCCCATTTCAGATGAGTTAAAACTCAAACTGAAACATCATATTAGCCCAGTAGTCGTTACTGAGCCTGATCAAGGCCCTTTTCCGAGAACAGTCGAAATTGTTGATGACGAACCATTGACCTAGTACCGCAAAACGGAAGTCACGCATTCAAAAGTCAAAAGTCAAAAAGCTTAGAAGACAAGCTTTTGAACGATTTGAAATAGTTGCTTTATTGACGCCGTGCTGTACTAGTGCATTCGATTTGCTCCCCCCTAGGCCACGCCAGTTGCTACCCTGCCTTAATGCTTACAGCGTAGCTGGCTCCCCTTAAAAAGGGAGGACATTTAAGTCCTCCTTAGAAAGGGGAATTTAGGGGGATCTACAAATCTCGAATACAACACCATAAAAGTTTTCAGACATTCTCTAAAAGGAAAAATGGCCTCTGAGTCTAACTTAATTCTCAAAGGTCATTTCCAAATTCCTAGTGTAATTAGTAACGGCTACATTTTTAGAATATGCAAACTCCATCTGTGCGTGAGCAAAATACAATAAATCCTTTTTCAGCCTTAATTCAATTTTGGCAGGATGTGAAAGTAGTTGCCGGACCTTATTGGTATCCAACAAAAGCAGAAGGAAGAGCATTTTCAGATGTGATTCGCTCATGGGCAATGCTCATTGTCTTAGTATTATTAATAGTCGTAATTGTCGGTGCAAATGCTGCAAATAGTTACTGGAATCGCTATGTAATTGATATTGTTATTGAACAGAGAGACCTTGATAAATATAATAGTACTTTATGGCTGTCCAGTCTCATTATTGTCGGGATGGTCTTGTTAGTAACTCTTTTGAGATATATTAGAAAAAAAATAATTATTGACTGGTACAAATGGCTAAATATTCATGTTTTAGAAAAATATTTCAGCAATCAAGCTTATTATAAAATCAATTTTAAATCTGATATAGATAATCCAGATCAACGCTTATCCCAAGAGATAGAACCTATTACTAGTATTGGCTTAAGATTCTCATCTTCTTTACTAGAAAAATCTTTAGAAATGGGAAGCGCTTTGATAATTATTTGGATAGTTTCTTCACAAATCGCAATTTATTTAGTTATTTATACAATTATAGGTAATTTAATAGCTGTTTACTTTAATCAAGCAATAAATAAAATTAACCAAGAAGAAATTGCATTTAAAGCAGATTTTGCATATTGCTTAACTCATGTTCGTAATCACGCCGAATCAATCGCTTTTTTTCAGGGAGAAGATGAAGAATTCAATATAATTCAGCGGCGATTTAATAATGTTTTAAAAACTGCTGAACGCAGGCTGAATTTAGAGAGGGGACAAGACGCTTTTGGTAGAGCATATCAGTCTGCCATTAGTGTATTCTCGATGTTCATTCTTACACCTTTATTTCTTCAAGACCAAATTGATTATGGACAAATTAACCAAGCTAGTTTTGCTTGCTTTATGTTTTCTAGTGCTTTAGGAGAACTAATATCTGAGTTTGGAATTTCAGGACGATTTTCTAGCTATGTAAAGCGTTTAGCAGAGTTTTCAGATGCGCTACAGGCTGCTAGTAAACAACCAGAGAACGTAAATACTATTAAAATTATAGAAGAAGAACGTTTAGCTTTTGAGAATGTCACTTTACAAACGCCAAATTATGAACAGATAATCGTCGAAAACTTGTCACTAACTGTTCAGCCAGGTGAAGGGTTATTGATTGTTGGCCCTAGTGGTAGGGGTAAAAGTTCTTTGTTAAGAGCGATCGCTGGTTTATGGAATGCGGGAACTGGTCTTCTAGTGCGTCCTCCCCTAAAAGAAGTATTATTCTTACCCCAACGCCCTTATATCATTTTAGGGACTTTGCGCGAACAGTTGCTCTATCCTCACACAGACAGGAAAATGAGCGACAAAGAACTTGAACACATTTTGCAACAAGTTAACCTGCAACACTTACTTAGCCGCGTAGATGGCTTTGATACTGAAGTTCCTTGGGAAAATATATTGTCTTTAGGAGAACAACAACGCCTCGCTTTTGCGCGGCTATTAATTACACATCCTAGTTTCACTATTTTAGATGAAGCAACGAGTGCTTTAGATTTGAATAATGAAGGAAATTTATATCAACAGTTACAATCAACGAAAACAACTTTTATCAGCGTTGGTCATAGAGAAAGTTTATTTAATTATCATCAATGGGTGTTAGAGCTTTTACAAGAATCTAATTGGCAACTTGTTTCTATACAAGATTATCAATTGCAAAAAGGAATTGCTATTAAACCACTTGAAAAAGAGCAAATTACGATAGATATTTACCCGAAAAATGAATTCAAAATGAAACCAGAATCAGCAGCAAGCGCTACACTTATAGGACTTTCTCATAAAGAGCTTCAGACATTAACAGACTATTCTCTTACTACTATCAGAAGCAAGGCTAGTCAAGAAAAGTCTGTGACTACTAAGGATGGTGTAACCTACCGCTATAACAAAAACCCGGAGGTATTGAAATGGGTAATAGATTAAGCCTATATGTTTACTTAGCGGTTCCCTGGAAATTGGTTATTATATCGACAACAGGGATAGGCGTCTGAAGCTACGAAAGCTAGATTGGGCGTTATCTCAACCTAATGTGCAAAGCGTGACTGCTGGATGCGATCGCGATAATATAAGTTCAAAGCAAGTCTTAGAAAAAATCGGAATACAGCTTATAGAATCACCAGATAAAATGCTGGTATGGAAATTATGCAAAACAGCTAAGGTCAAGTAATTTTGTCTGCTTTAAAAAGGATATCTTGACTTAATGTAATCACAAAAATCTTAATTGAAATGAGTAAGAGTTTAGTAACTATTTGTATATTTAAAAACAAGCGATGCTGCTATCTATAAAGCAAAAACAATTAGTTACTTATGAATCTATTACGATTTATGAAAAACATTACAAATTTCCTACTTTAAAAAATCCCAAACTAAAAAAAGTTCAAAGAAAAATTAGAAAATGCCAAAGCTTAATTAAAGAAGGTACTAAATATCATTCTTATTTTTGGGGAGTAATTAAATGGAAAAAAGAAATTAGTCAAGGAGAAACTTTAGCAGAGGTTAAATTATTAATTAGAGATTATACTCAACTTCTTGATTTTTTAGAAAATTATAAAAATAGTTATCAAAGTTTTTTATTAAAATTTATAGATGACTGGAAAAATTTGTTTAACCAAAAATATGATGAAATTAGAAAAGTAAATGAAGAAAGAAATAAGCTAGAGATAAAGAATCATAAAAATTCTCAAATAATTGATAACTTAAAATGGGAAGAAGAAGAAAATTTAAAATCTATTTTGCTGTTAAGTAATACTAACTTTTTAATATTAGAAAAAATAAAGCTACTCAGTGAAGGAATTAAAAATTTAGCGGAAGATACCAAAAATCAAAAGCAAGCTATTCAGAAAATACTTAAAGATATAGAGGTGTATCAAGAAATTTATGAATACCAAGTTAGAGCTACAAAAATTCGTCAAGAAATCGCAAAAATAGCTGAAACAGCAATTAATCTAGAAAAGTCTCTACAAGATTACTTTAGTCCGTTTCAATCTTTAATAGATGATGTAGTAAAAGTAGATGCAGATTTTTACGCAATCGTAGGAGAAATTCAAAATTTAGCAAGTAGTACTTTAAATTCTCAAGTTAATCTACTAACGATACAAGATACTAGTACTATGTCTCACGACATTCTGAATTTATTAGTAGCAAGTTATGATAAAAAAGATAGACTCCAAGATGCTTTCTTCCAGTCAAAATTATTAGATTTGCAGGTTCAGGACTTTTATTTTAGTAAAGAGGAGATAACTTTAAATCAAGCGATTTACCTTATATCTAATTATATGTCTACTCAACTGGTTGCTCAAAAGAAAGTGCTAGGAATAGAAGAAACAGATATTGCTTCTGATTATTCTCAACTTTTTATCGAGAAAATAGAACTGCCGGAACAACCTAATAATGATAAGGATATTGAGTTTGTCACAGAATTTAAAAGTAATTGGAATATTGATTACACTAAATTGCAAAATCTTCTTACACAGTACAAGTGGCAAGAAGCTGATATTGAAACAGCTAAATTAATGCTACAAGTTATGGGCAAGAATGATTGGAATGAAGTTAATAAAGAAGATATTCTTAACTTTTCATGTCAAGCTTTTCATAAAATTGATCAACTTTGGCAACAATACAGTCATGGTTACTTTGGCTTTAGTGTTCAGCAAAGTATTTGGAACGAAATAGGCGGTCAAATAGATTATGAAACAGAAAAAAGACTTGGCGATCGCCTGGGTTGGCGAAAAGAGGGAAACTGGTTAAATTACGACCAACTAACTTTTAAATTATCCCCAACGACACCGATGGGACATCTGCCAGTTAAATGGTTACATTATGACCAAAATATATTAGACATACCTTCACATTCATCTACAGCTCCCTTGTCAATGGCAGCTTGGCGAGTTGGATCTTGGCTAGTATGGCAGATGCATTTATTTTTTACTCGTGCCAAAACTTGTCATGAAACTTTCTCATGAGTGAATCGCACATTATTTAATAATAGGAGAGAAAGCCAATGAATAATATGAATCTGTCTGATACACAAATAGAAATTTTACTTTTTGGAAAATGGCGTTTTAATACAAATTGGGAAAAAATTTCTATTGAACTTAAAGATGATATGACTTATGAGCAAACTAGAATTCAAACGTTTCTTTTTTCTAAACCCAGCGAATTGATCACGGGTAATAAATTTACTGGTGTATGGCACGTAAATGATAAAAGATTATGTTTAATTGTCAAAACTGTTCCTAAATCATTTTTCAATTTGCAATTACTGATATTATCTAAAGTATATTTGGCAGATATGATAGTTAGCGTCTGCTCTATATTTATAACAGAAAATTATGAAATTATTGAAATTAATAGCTCAAAGTTTATAATAAGCAATAAAAATCAGAGAATTGCTGGTATAAAAATCAATTAATATTTTTCCCCTTCTTGTAATGTTAACTTAAAAATCTAGGTAACATATTAAGTCTGTACAAATTCTACGTTCCCGTATTTTGGTAGTAGACTTCTTGAAATTAATTTATAAGATTAATTTGAATAATATTAATCTTATGCATAGAGAGGTTAGAAAATCTTAGAGCTTGCAAAATTTATTGTGCTAACCCAGTTTAGTGCCACTAGACTAACTAGAACTTGAATTTAACTCGTTTTTACCCAAAAGTGTTGAATGTTAAGAAAAATCCGATAAAAACAGCCCAAAATATGTTAAATTTTGGGCGGAAGATTAAAGTATATATATTTGATAGTGATTATAAATTCATTTCCCAAGATTGTCAAAGGTATCTTGAGAGGACTGCCAAAAAACGATTATCCAGTATTGAACAGTCGTCTGTTCTTTGAATGCTGGTTATCTTATGCTATGGATAACAGCTTAACAAGTATGCGAGATTTGTTTAACAGATTAAACAATACAGGATTTAAGGTAGATATTTCTACTTTCTCTAAAGCAAATTTACATCGAAGTCAAAAACCATTTCAAGAAATTTACCAAAAATTAAATGAATTAGTACAGAATAAAGTTCAAAAAAAAATGCACGATAAATATGCAATTTGTCCAATTGACTCAACAATTATCACTCTCACCAGTAAATTGTTATGGATACTAGGACACCATCAAGTCAAACTTTTTAGTCCCCTAAATCTAGCTACTGGAAGTCCATCAGATAACTTCATCAATTTTGGGCATGAGCATGATTATAAATTTGGTTATAAAATGATGTCTAGTTTACCAACAAATGCTGTTGGGGTAATGGATAGAGGTTTTGCAGGATTAAAATTCATCCAAGAATTAGTACAAGAAAACAAATACTTTGTTTTGCGGATTAAAAACAATTTCGTTACTAGAATTTGATGATGCAAGTGGATTAATCAAAGTAGGTGCATCTGATGATGCTCAAGCCTATAGAGTCATTAATTTCTGTGATGTAGAAACTAAAACTGAATTTCGCTTAGTTACTAATTTACCATTCAGCCTGAGTGTTCCGGTAAAGAATCTCTGCTGCTTCCAGCAAGCAGGCTTCTAGTCGTTGAGAGTCTTCAGGGGTCATAGTAGTTGCACTTGCTACTCAGATGGTGGCTTCGATGATGTTTTACTATTCGATTCATGGAGATGAGGAAGCGATCTCTATTTCTATTAAGAAATATTTCTAATAGTTCTGAGAGTGATTGCATGAGCGATCGCGCAGCGACTCCGCAGGAGTTTCGCCTTTTTCAAATGCTGTATTAGTTTTTAAATAATCCTGTACTAACTTGCAACCATAAGTCAGTGCATCTAGCTTGAGAATTCGCGGCAAGTTCCAAAGAATGAGCGTGTTGTCATCACCACCGGAAGCAAGGATTTTTCCATCGCGGCTGATTGCAATTTGCCTAATCGCTGCGGTATGGCCTCTCAGGGTAGTTAGTTCTGTACCATCAAGTTTCCAAAGCTTGACGGTTCCATCTCCACTTCCAGAAGCAAGCCTTTTACCGTCGGGACTAAACGCTACTCCCCAAATTGCAGCTGTGTGACCAATGAATGTTTGCAGCAACTTGCCTTCAAGTGTCCACAGCTTAATGGTATTGTCGCCACTTCCAGAAGCAACCATCTTACCGTCAGGACTAAAGGCGACTGTCCATACTGCCGCCGAATGTCCGACAAATGTGCTGAGTAACTTACCTTTTAGCGTCCATAGTTTAACAGTACCATCCTCACTAGCAGAAGCAATCAGTTGACTGTCAGGGCTAAATGCAACTTCCCATATTTCGGCTTGATGCCCTTTGAGAATCTGTAGCGTAGGTTGACCTACACGCCATATTTGAACATTATTGTCAGAATTAGGTATGGCGATCGCTCGACCATCGGGACTTAATAACGCTCCGGTGATTTTGCCATGAGGGTTTTTGTAACTAGCGATTAACGTACCATCTCGCCGCTTGAGTTGTACCGTATCATCTTCACTAGGAAGAGCAATTAACTTGTTATCCTCACTGAAAGAAACCTGGGAGACTGAGCCTTTTTGGGTCAAAGTTTTCTGTAATTTGCCTTGACGACTCCAAAATTTCACAGTATTTTCGTGGCTGGCTGTGGCGATGGTGGAACTGTCGGAGGCGATCGCTATTGACCAAATCCCGCCTTTATGAGCTATGGCACTCTTTTGGAATGGATTTTCACTCTGCCAAAGTCTCACAAGGTTTTCTGCACCTGCCGAAGCTATAAAGCTACCGTCAGGACTGAAAGTAACTCCCCAAACAGATGCACTATGTCCTCTGAGCGTTCTCTGTTCTATGCCATCAATGTCCCAAAGTTTTATAGTTTTGTCGAGACTAGCGGAGGCAATAGTCTGACCATTGGAACTAAACGCGACTCCCGAAACTCCCGCACTATGACCTTTGAGTGTTTTATAAAGACGATAACTACCATCTGTGCTGTCTCGCTGCCAAAGTTTGACAGTTGTATCTTCACTCACCGAAGCAATGGTCTTGCCGTCAGGGCTAAAAGCTATGCCCAGAACCCAAGATGTATGACCTTGGAGAGGTTGTAGAGTTTTGGCGTTCTGCCAGCCTGATGTGTCTCGTCTCCAGAGTTTTACTGTCCCGTCAAAACTCCCAGCAGCAATGATCTGGTTGTCAGGACTAAAAGCAACTTCCCGAAATCCCTTTGTGTAATTTTGAAATGTTCTTAGCAGTTGACCATCTCGCTGCCAGACTTTTACCGTTGTATCCCAACTTGCAGAGGCAATAGTTTGACCATCCCGACTAAATGCAATTCCCAAAACTGAAGCTGTATGAGCTTGGAATGTCTTATAAATGCGCCACGATGCGTTTTTAGGAGCGTGCTGCCAAAGTATAATAGAACCATCCTCACTCGCTGATGCAAGTATCTGACCGTCAGGACTAAATTTAACTGATTTAACTGCTCCCTGATGACCTTTGAGAGTAGCAATTTCTCGGCCATCACGTCGCCACAGTTTGATTGTTCTATCCATACTAGCTGAAGCAACCAGAGAACTGTCAGGGCTAATATCTACAGCCATTACAGCTGCGGTATGCCCCGAAAAACGGTTGTACTCATCTGCACCATAAACTGCTTGTTGCAGTGCATTCTCCACTTGAGGTGCAAAATTAGTATTTGATTTACCTAATTTTTGCAGTCTTTTTTTTGCTTTGATTGCTTCTATAAGTGCATCCAATCTGCGATTTGAAGCAAACAATCCAAGAGAGGAAGATACAAGCGCTCGAATTTCACTGTTTTTGGCTTGAGTTTCACTTTTGCGAGTCTGATGATACAAAATGAAAGTTCCTATCCCCAAATTACTAGAAACGAGCAACCCAATAGTTACTGCAACTAGTAGATATCTCTGCAATAAAGCTGTTTTTTTCTCTTGTGCTAGTCTTGCTTCTATCTCTAAAGCCGTTTTTTTCTCTTGTATGAGTCTTGCTTCTACTTCTTGAAGCCGTGCTGCCTCTAATGCCATTTGCACTTCACGCCTGTCGCATTCAACACTTGCGGCTAAAAATTGATAATCTAAATCGCTCAGACTCTTGCCCTGTACCCAATTTTGAGTATCTTTTAAAGCTTGTCCTCGCAACAGACGCGATTCATCTTTGTAATGCGATGCTACCCAAGCGTTGAATGTTTGCGAGTAGGGACGGAGATTATCTAGTTGTCTTAACACCCATTGGGCATTAAAAACATTTCGATAGATAGGATTTTTAATTTTGAGATAGCCGTTGTGTCTTTCTACTAAACCGGACAACAACAGTTGTGTCTGTTCTCGACTATCATCACTTGGAACAAAATGAAGATGCAAAGGGGAAAACTCTTCTCCCCCGCTCCCCTGCTCCCCCGCTCTCTGGCTCCCCTGCTCAAGATCCTCTTCTGCTTGTAATACCTGTTGATAAATACCCAACAACCGCCCTGCCTGTTGTTCGTCGAATAAGAGGCGATCGCGAATAGTACGCAAATGTTCGGGTTCGTCTTGTGACTGCCAATTTTGAATAATCTGCTTAAGCACTAATTGCTCTACCCACAATGCTTCTGTACCTGGAGGTAGGGTAATCTTTCCTGTAGTAGTTTCAAAGGCAACTTCAGTAATTAACTCACAGAGTTTTTGTGTCAGAAAAGGTTGTCCCTTTGTCCAATAAATCACCTCTTGTAGTATTGCTTGTGGTTGACTGACTACTTCTTCTAATCCCGGAAGCAAGGGCGTGGCTTCATGCAGATCAAAGCCCTGTAATTCAATTGCTTTACCAAGGTTAAAGGGCGTGCGGCGTTTATCAGCAATCAAGTCGGAGGGACTAGCTACACCAAATAGTGCAAATCCCAAGCGTTCAAAGTTTGAGTTATGTGGCCGTAGATTATAGCACTGACGAATCCAAGCAAAAAAGTCGTTAATTGGGAAATTTAAACTTAGCAAGCTATCAATCTCATCAATAAAGATGAAAATGCGTTTGGCTTTGCCATCTAAGAAAGAATCGCTTTTGAGATTTGGTAGTAAGATATCTTCAACAAATAGCTGTAGTTTTTGCACCGAGGAAATACCTGCTTGCATTTCCCACCAACGCTGAAAGTCAATTTGTGACGCTAATTTTAAGCTATATAATAAGCTGATAATAATGCCTTTATACCATTGATCTGGTGTAGTATCTTCAATACCCAAACGAGTCATATCTAAGTAAACACAGCTATGCCCTTCTTCCTTAAGACGATAACTTGTGCGTTGTAGTAACGATGACTTGCCCATCTGACGAGAGTTGAAGACATAACAGAAATTGCCAGCTTTCAAGCTGGCATAGAGTTGTTCATCTGCCTGACGGGTAACGTATGTGGGGTCGTCACTGCGGAGACTCCCCCCTACTTGATATCTCATATCTAAGTGCGATTATCAAATAAAAACATTAACATAATGACTAGTAATTTGTAGATAAATTATTAAAAGTAAATATTGTAATTCTTACAGCACAGCTTTATTTTAAGATTTAAGAATGAGGAAAAAATGATTTCAATTTACTCCTCACCTGGATTTTTCTACGTTAAAAAATCGGCGTGACCTTTTATGGGAATATCAGCAAGGCTATGGCGTAACTGCCGAGGATAGCACCCTTGTTTTAGAAGGGTTATTAGAAGCCAAAGTATCTCATGAAATTCTATTACCAAGTCTTCAGCGTTTAGTAGAACTATTTTTTGAAGATCGAAACCACCGTCTGGAGACATCCTGAAAAAGAGCGAAAACAAAAAAACACCCCAGGAAGAGGAATCAAATCATCCCAAGAGAAAACCTTAAATATTCAGATGAAATCAGAGCAGATGGTATATAAGGATTAACAGTCCACCCAAACTTCGCGGAAAGTCCTGTGGCTGGAAATCAGGAACACCACGACAACGTAGAATTCGCTATCCCGTCGTTAGAAAAACTACAACTAAGCCACGCAAGCAACAACCAGAATCTGCTTAAGATTGTCGATTTTTAATGTATGGATGTAGTCCACAAAGTAAAATTTCAGATGCAATTTATAAATGAAAGAATTATTGCCCAGGTTTATAATTACTATTTACCCATTAAATTCTTTCTATAATTGCTGATGTACTGCTATTGGTATCTAAGCATTTAAATATTCTCAGCTAAGAAGCGAAAATGCAAGGAAAGTTAAGGTAGTTAAGAAAGTTAGCAAAAAATTATTTTAAACTGAAAATAGATTATAGCTAAATATTTGATATCAAACAGCTATTAACTGCTCTTGTTGAAAACGCAGAACTAAAATTTTCTCGAATTTGATCCTGTACTACTGCGATGCCTAGGTTGGGCTGCGCCTACGCAGTACTTGATATTGAGTGAGTGCCTTATAGTTACTTTATCAAACAATTGTCGATAGCTGTTTTGCAAAATAGGCCTGGTAGAGTCCGTAACGGGGTAAGACGCGATCGCCCTCAAAGCGAATTAATCCCAAACCTTCAAGCTTATAAGTGTCAATAGGATTAAGAGAAATACCTTGCGTTGCTGCCAGAATTTCAGTATAAGTCTTTGCCAGTCTAGGATTTTCTTGCAGTTTGAGCCAGTGTCGCCATAAATGATCGCGGTAGATGCCACCATTGGCGATCGCTTCCTCTATTATTTCTTGCAGGGTCATTTCTTGAAACCTAAGATAGTACAAACTAATCTGAATTAGTGCTGGATGTCCCCCTACTAGTGACATTAGTTGGGCAAAATCTTTAGCTTTAAACGAGTCTAAACTATACCGCCTAGCTAAATCTTCTACTTGTGGTTGAGTAAAATCGTTCAGACGAATAGGTAGACCAATATTAAAAGGAGAGAGGTTAATATCCATAGAGATATAGTCTTCGGTTGAGTAAACCATTACTAACCTCAGCTTTTGCCAATTGGGATTGTGTCGTGCTTCCTCACACCATGACCTCAACAAAGCAAAAAACTCTTGACAAATGTGAGGATATTCAAAAAAACGGTCAATTTCATTCAACACTAAAACTACTGGGCTTTGACATTGCTCGAGCAAATAGTTTTCTAAATAGAAGCCGCTACTCAAGTTGTAACCAATTTCTTCATTCCACTTTTCCTTGAGGTTGGGGTCAATACCTAATTGAGTTGCAATTTTCCAGCAAAGACGACGCAACAGTTTATTTAAATCAGTTAAACACTCACTATCAAATTGGTAGCAATTCAGATTCACAGTCTGATACCCAAGTTTCTGTGCAAAGGCACAAAGCCGCAACACAAGAGAACTTTTACCCATCTGTTTGGGAGACCTAATCCGAATCACGCAGCCACTAGTAGTTATTTCTCGATAAACTTTTCTCTCTAGTGGAGGACGTTCAATATAAAAGTGAGAATCTAAAGGTACGGGGCCATCCGGGTATGACCAAAGATTTTCTATCTGTTCAGTTTGTGTATGATGCTCTTCGACAAATGAGGTTAATTCGGAACGTTGAGATAAATCTTCTTCTATATTTGTAGTAGACAATAACTTAGATGTTTCAGTCTCATTTACTTTGTTGACTATGGTGTAGTCTTCGCTATGTAATTCTAGATTAAAAGCGCTAAAGCAGAGTTTTATAGTTTTTTGATCTACACTTTCACTTAAAGACCATAATTTACTCAAAGTTCTAGTAGAAACATGAATGCGCGAGCTTATTTCTTCTAAACTCAAGTGTTCGCCTTTATTTTCTACTATCTCCACAGAAAGAATTGCTGATTGTAACCGTTTAATTCCTGTGGTAGTTAGTACAACTCCTCGTTTGCGTTTAGTTTTATACATTGCTGTTCCAGATATTTATTATAAATGAGTGTCACAAGCAATAATTTTTTCTATTTACATACTGAAAGTATAATCTCCTGTAGTAATTTTTGATACTCTTCAATTTCATTTTCTCTTAAATCCATTGGAACTCTAATAAGCTAAGTACATTATACTAGCTTGATAATAAACACTGACATCAATTATCTATTTTTCCTACTTTTCCTACCTTTCCTACTTTTTCACTCGGTGTTTTGATGGTAGTCTTGCAAAAACTCTCTGAAGAAATGAAGTCCTTGTATTTACCTGAATTTGTACAAATGTGATTGAATAAATAATGTAATATTTTTAGCTTGTATAATTTATGACTTTCTGTTGAGTGTAGCAAAAATATTATCGCTTTAGTAGAACTCTAAATACTAAGTATTGATAGTTGTGGAACTACTTGTAATCAAGACTTGGTTGAAAAATTGGCAGAAATTATGCACAAGCAAAGTCCAAAGATATACGAGTAGATGGTGTATAATTTAATAGTATAGGAATCCGATTTGATTTCTGAAAAAATTTAAGTATCTGTAGGGTGTGTTATCGGCGAGAGTACGGCACCAAAGCCTTCGGACGGTGCGTTAGCCAGAGGCATAAGGCACCCTACGTATATTTCAAAAATCAAATATGAGTCCTATATTTTATAATTTTTTATTAGACAAGCAATGCAGAACTTGCCTAACAGATGTATTCTGATTACTAGCTTCTACCAAGAAAAGGGAAGATTTTCTAACTGTCTTGATACCCATTGAGGAGTGAAAACACTCCGGTAAATCGGATTTTTAACTCTCAGATAGCCGTTATAATTTCCCACTAAACCAGATAGCAAGAGTTCTGTCTGTTCTTCACTATTATCGGCTGGTATCAAGTTCTCTATCGGGTTTCTATTCCTTAGTTTCTCTACTTGTAACACCTGTTGATAAATATTTAATAGCTTTCCTGCTTTGTGTTCGTCAAAAAGTAAGCGATCTCTTATGGTACGGAGATGTTCAGGTTCATCTTGGAATTCCCAATGTTGAATAATGCGCGATCGCACCAATTGTTCTACCCAATATCCTTCAGCACCGTTCGGTATGGTAATTGTTTCCTTATAACTTTCTAAGGCAACTTGCACAACTAACTGACAAAGCTTTTGGGTGAGAAACGGCTGTCCTCTTGTCCAATGAATAATATACTGCAATATTGCCTGTGGCTGGCTGACTACTTCTTCTAAACCTTCAAGCAGGGGCATAGCTTCATGTAATTGAAAGTCGCATAATTTAATTGCTTTACCAATGTTAAAGGGAGTTCGATGTCGATCAACAATTAGGTTAGATGGACTGGCTACACCAAATAAAGCAAAACCCAAGCGTTGAAAACTTGGGTTGTATGCTTGCTGCTCATAACAGTAACGAATCCAGATAAAAAAATTGTTAACTGGAAAATTTAAACTTAGCACACTATTAATATTATCAATAAAAATGAAAATGGAATTATTTTTAACTTCTTTCAGCAACACCTGTTCAACAAATTTATATAGTTTTTGTACAGGCTCAAGCTCTGATTGTTGCTTCCACCAATTTTCAAAGTTGATCTGCTCTGTCAGATTTAACTTGTGCAACAAGCTGATAATAATGCCCTTATACCATTGTATAGGTGTAATTTGATTAGTACCTAATAGGAATGAATTTAGATAAACACATATATAATTTTCTTTTTCTAACCGATGAATAGTCCGGTGTAGTAGAGATGATTTACCTGTTTGGTGGCAGTTGAAGACATAACAAAAATCTCCTGTCTTTAATCCAGTATAAAGTTGTTCGTCTGCTTGACGGACAATATATGTAGAGTTATCATAATTCAGGCTACCACCGACTTGATATCTCATAATCAAGTCAATCATTATAAACGAGGATGTTTCTACTTTTAGAAACGATAGTATTAACTATATATAATAATCTCATACTATTTAATTATGATTTCCATTATTTTTACTATTGTTTAAGTTTCACTTATTTTATATTTACTTGCATTCTCTAAGAGCGATCGCCCTGTTTCATCCCTCTTTCGGAAGTAGCTAATTTTCAATTTTTGTGCCATTGTCAATCTTTCTCAATTACAGCACTGACTCCCTCTTCATTGAGTTATTAATTTAACTTTGATATATTTAGGTTAAGATTTTTAGCGATGCAACATATAATTCCTCACTTAATTTATTTTTAATTAGCATGGTTCATCATTTTTCGCAACAGATTTGTAAAGATAAATAAAAACTGAATTCTTATATGAATAAAGCAAATTTCTTGGATAAAAAATTATGTGTTTTTAGATAACTAGAGACCGATCGCCCAAGAGATAGTGCAGTCAATCACTATATCATTTGCAGACTTATCTTCTCTTAGCTAAAAATAAAAATCAAGGAAAGTTAAGACATTTAAGTAAATTCTTGAGATAGTTAAGACAGGAATACTGCTCAGTTAAGGAAAAAAGTAGGCTCAAACCTTTGAAATATCCTTGTCTATAATGCCCAAAGAGCTTAAGCGAGCAATATTGGTTAAGCGAGTTAATAAAAAAGTAAGTTGTGTTTTGAACTAAAAAATTATTAAAATCATGATGCAACCATTCTAAATCAAGAAAATGCGATTGTTAACTGGTAATAAAAAGCCTGAACTTACTCAAATTTATAACTGGTCTTGAAATTTCCTTTTTGACGTTTTGCTTTAGTAACTATTACACTTTTTAATCCATTAGGTGATTTTAAAATTGAATCTCTCAGCTACAGGTTCATCGCTACCACCAGACAAACCAAGCTGTCGTGCTGGTGAGTACAGTCGGCGGCGTCGGTTTCTGTCCGCTGTATCCTTGCAGATAAAGGATTTATCGGCTGTGAATGGCAAAGCGATATCTTCAAAACTACGGGTAATCAAATTTTTACCCCAAAACGAGCTAATCAGCTTCAACAAGCGTTTGAGGGTTTATTAAATAGCCTGCGCGAGCGTGTTGAAGGTGTATTTAACGAGGTACAAAATACCGGACGCAATTTGGAACGTCTACTGAGGAAGAAAGTTGATGGTATCTGCGTCCATGTTGCCGCTAAAATGACCAGTCATACTCTGCGTATTTTTCTGCTTCAGCGTTTAGGCATTGATGTCCTTACTTTTGAACAGTATCCTGTGGCTTAATTCACATAAGGCGTATATTTTAAATATCTATGTGCTTAACTTTCTTAACTTTCCTAACTTTCTTAACTGTTTTCTTAAATATCTTCTTAAATGTCTTAACTGATCTTGCGTTTTATTTACAAAACTGGGATTATCTATCTGATATATCTACTGAATGATTAAAAATAAATTATGATGTTACTTACAAATTAATAATTTTAATTATAGGCGGTCTACTTTTATTACCTGATTGTTATCTAGCATTTTCCTGTTTCATTCCAGTCAATGATAGTTCACTTTACCTTATTAAGCGACAAGTGTATTAAGGCTATTCATAAAGAACGTAGCAAAACCGAATCTGTTCAAGTTCTCCTCAAATAAATTAAAAATTTACCGATTACAAAAGAGCAAAAAATCAAACTGAAAAAATGAATTTAGCGCAGAAAAGTTTACCGATACTCAAGATATTTAAATTTCAAAAAAAGTTTAAGTTTTCGATAAATAATTCTAATGGCTATTTGTTAGTTAATCTCAACTCAACTTGAGCATAATTATATTTAGCTAGTTTCACTCTCATAAGAGCGAAATATATCTTGGTACAAAAGCTAGATATTAGCCGAGAAAAACAGTTCTAATACTTCCAATGTAACAGTGGCAAAAAGAGTAAGTTCATCTAAACAAAGGTTTTTTTACTAGCAAATATTCTATTTGTGCATTATTTGTATTTTTATAACCAAGATTGTCAGGATTTTAAGGAGTTCTAATGGATAGAATTATAAAAACAAGTTCCCCACTCTCTTATGGCCAAGAAGCAATGTGGTTTATTTACCAAATTGCTCCAGAGAGCGTTGCTTATAATATATTTATTACCGCCAAAATTAATTCTTATCTAAATATCACTACTGTCAATCGTGTATGGGAAAAAATTATTGAACTTAATCCTATTCTCAAAACGAAATATACAAATTACAAAGGCAAACCTGTACAGGAAATCAACCAACAGCATAGTTTTGCTATTGAAGTAACAGATGCCAGTAATTGGAGTGAAGATTACTTAAAAGAAAAAATATTTACGATAACTGACCGCCCTTTTAACTTAGAAAAAGATCCAGTTTTGAGGGTTAATTTCTTTACTCTCTCAGAAAAAGAACACATTCTTTTGCTAACAATGCACCACATTGCAGGCGATATGTGGTCTTTTGATTTACTGCTGAGTGAATTTCAAGCTCTGTATACCAATGAAATCGAGCAAGTTAGTCAACAGCAAAAAGAGACAGCAGATTATTTAAGCGGAAATAAATCTTATCTACAGTTTATCCGTTGGCAGTCAGAAATACTATCGGGTTCCAAGGGAGAAAAACTTTGGCAATACTGGCAACAACAATTAGCCGGCGAATTGCCAATTTTGAATTTGCTTACAGACAAACCCCGCCCGGCCTTAAAGACTTATCAAGGGGCAGCACATATTTTAAAACTAGATGAACAGTTAATTCAAAAACTCAAGCATCTAGCTCTAGCTTCTGGAACAAGCCTTTATCAGATTCTATTAGCAGCATTTTACGTCCTACTTTACCGCTACACTAATCAAACAGACATCCTCATTGGCAGCCCGATGAGAGGTCGGGGAGGTGGAAAGTTTAAAGACACTGTTGGCTACTTCGTTAACCTGATGGTTTTACGAACTTCTGTACAAGAAAACGCCACATTCAAAGAATTTCTCGCTCAAATCAGCAAGACAGTTAGAGAAGCCCAAAGGCATCAAGATTACCCTTTTTCTCTGTTAGCAGAACAACTCCAGCCACAACGAGATCCCAGTCGTTCTCCTTTGTGTCAAGTTAGTTTCACTTGGCAAGTACAAGGTTGGTGTGAACCAACAGAGAATTCATTGCACAGTCAAGAACAAGTGCTTCAGATGGAGCCATACTTTGACGTAGGTGCTGGACAACGAGGTGCAGACTTTGATCTGAGTTTACTGGTGAAGGAAGCTAAGGGAATTTTCCAGCTATCCTGGCAATACAATACTGATTTGTTTGAGGCTACTACAATCACGCGCATGGCTCTTCATTTTGTGGCCTTGCTGGAAGGTATTGTAGCTAATCCTCAAGAGCAGATTTGGCAATTACCTCTGTTGACAGAAGTTGAGCAACAACAGTTATTGGTTGAGTGGAATGATACAGGGGTAGATTATCCCCAAGATAAATGTATTCATCAGTTCTTTGAGGAGCAGGTAGAGCGTACTCCTGATGCAGTGGCAGTTGTGTTTGAAAATGAACAACTCACTTACCAGCAGTTGAATTGTCGTGCTAACCAGTTGGCGCACTACCTGAAGTCTCTGGGCGTGGGAGCCGATGTGTTGGTAGGGTTATGTGTAGAGCGTTCTTTAGAAATGGTCGTGGGACTTTTAGGGATTCTCAAGGCGGGTGGGGCTTATGTGCCACTTGATCCTGAGTATCCCGAAGACCGCTTGCGCTTTATGTTAGAAGATGCTCAAGTTCTAGTGCTGCTGACACAACAGCAACTCTTGGAAAAGTTGCCTCAGCATCAAGGGCAGGTTGTATGTTTAGATACTGACTGGCAATTTATTTCTCAGTCCAGCCAGGATAATGCGATCGCACTTGTGCAAGCCACTAACTTAGCTTATGTGATTTACACCTCTGGTTCTACAGGCAAACCCAAAGGGGTCACGATCTCACATGGCGCGATCGCTAACCACTGCTGTATTATTCAACAGACTTATGAACTTGTACAGAGCGATCGCATACTCCAGTTTGCCTCAATCAACTTCGATGCCTCATTAGAACAGATATTTCCTACACTAATAGCTGGCGCAACCTTGGTACTTCGAGGCTCAGATGTATGGACTCCAACAAACTTCCAAAAAATAATTTTGGATTTTGGACTCACTGTTGTTAATCTTCCAACAGCCTATTGGCAGCAACTAGCTCAAGAGTCAGCCAAAACAAAAATATTAGATGATGCAAACAGCCAACTGAGACTTGTGATTGTTGGTGGAGACGTAATGTTGCCCGAACATGTAGCTCTTTGGCAACAAAGCCTAATGTCTGGTGTTCGTTTGCTCAACGCCTATGGCCCTACAGAAGCAACCATCACAGCAACCCTATTTGAAATTCCTTTCCAGTTTAGCAAAGACACCAATCTGAAAAAAGTTCCTATTGGTTGCCCTCTGGCTAACAAGACTGTATATATTTTAGACAAGCATTTACAACCTGTTCCCATTGGTGTGCCAGGAGAATTGCACATTGGCGGTGCGACATTAGCACAAGGCTACCTTAACCGTCCTGAATTAACCCAAGAGAAATTCATCCCCAATCCGTTTGAAGAGGCGGCGGTTCGGCTTTGCTCACCGGATAGAGGGAGTAGATTATATAAAACTGGGGATTTAGCCCGCTATTTACCCAATGGCAATATCGAATACTTGGGACGAATTGACAATCAAGTTAAAATCCGCGGCTTCCGTATTGAATTGGGCGAAATTGAAACAGTATTGAGCCAATATCCCTATATACAAGCATCTTGTGTCATCGCTCGTGAAGACATTCCTGGAAACAAAAGCCTAGTCGCCTACATTGTGTCTCAAAAAGAGCAGACACTTACAATTAGCGACCTCCGCTGCTTCTTAAAGGAAAAGTTACCAGAGTACATGGTGCCTTCTGCAATAGTCATCCTAGAAGCTCTACCATTTACCCCCAGCGGCAAAGTAGACCGCCGCGCCCTACCCACACCTGATTTACACAGCCAATTATCGGACAAATATGTAGCCCCACGTAGCCCAAATGAAGAACTACTAGCACAAATTTGGGCGCACGTCCTGAAAGTAGAGCAAGTAGGTATTAATGATAACTTTTTTGAACTAGGGGGACATTCGCTACTAGCAACGCAACTAGTTTCACGCATCCGCAACATCTTCAAAGTGGAGCTAGCATTGCGTGAGTTATTTGCTGCTCCAACTGTGGCCCAATTGGCGCATTTGATTGGGCAGTTACAGCAACAAAACTCAGAACAGTTTGCACCACCTATTTTACCAAGGGCAGAGAATGCAGAATTAGCACTGTCTTATGCTCAACAGCGTCTGTGGTTTTTAGACCAATTTGAGCCAGACAGTCCATTCTATAATATGCCCCTAGCTTTGCATTTAGCAGGAACTCTTAATGTTGCCGCATTAGAACAAAGCTTACAAGAAATAATTTTTCGCCACGAAGCCTTACGCACTAATTTCATTACAGTTGATGGAGAGCCAACACAAATCATTCAAACAGAAAGTAGTTGGACAGTATCTATTGTTGATTTGGAGCATTTATCTACAACTGAACGAGAAATCGCCACCCAGCAATTAGCGCAACAAGAAGCGATTCAACCCTTTAATTTAGCAACACAAGCATTAGTGAGAGCGACATTAGTAGTGCAGTCTGAGACAGAACACGTCTTATTACTGTGTATGCATCACATTGTTTCTGATGGCTGGTCAATGGGTGTGTTTGTTCAGGAATTAGTAGCACTGTACAATGCTTATTCTCAAGGTCAAACGTCACCATTAACGCCACTGCCGATTCAATATGCAGATTTCGCACTGTGGCAAAGACAGTGGTTGCAAGGGGAAGTACTACAAAGCCAATTGAGTTACTGGCAAAAACAATTGGCTTCAGCGCCAGCCTTATTGTCGCTACCCACAGACCGACCTAGACCGGCTGTGCAGACTTACAACGGGACACATCAATATTTTGCACTTTCTGAAGAACTAACTAGTAAGCTGACAAAACTGAGCCAAGAGCAAGGGGTAACTTTGTTTATGACTCTGTTGGCAGCTTATGATACCTTGATTTACCGCTACACAGGTACAGAAGACATTTTGGTGGGTTCGCCAATTGCAAACCGCGATCGCAGTGAAATAGAAGGGTTAATTGGCTTTTTTGTCAACACTTTAGTGATGCGGACTGATGTCTCAGGTAATCCTAGTTTTAGCGAATTACTAGGTCGTGTCCGCGACATGGCAATGCAGGCATACTCTCATCAGAATTTGCCTTTTGAAATGTTGGTAGAAGCATTGCAGCCAGAACGGGATCTCAGTTATACACCACTATTTCAGGTAATGTTTGTCCTTCAGAATGCGCCCATGTCTCAATTAGAACTGACTGGGTTAACTGTTAGGGAATTGCCAATAAAAGGTATAACTTCAAGGTTTGATTTAACTTTGATCATGCAGAACGCTGCCAATGGAATGGTAGGGTTGTGGGAATACAACACTGACTTGTTTGATAGTAGTACCATTGAGCGAATGACGAGTCATTTTGTGACATTGCTTGAAAGTATTATTGCTAACCCAGAACAGCAAATCTCACAATTGCCTCTACTGAGCGAAGTTGAGCAACAGCAGTTATTAGTTGACTGGAACGATACTCAGGCAGATTATCCACTACATAAGTGCATCCATCAGTTGTTTGAAGAGGAGGTGGAGCGTACACCCAATGCAGTGGCAGTGGAGTTTGAAAACCAACAACTTACCTACCATGAATTGAACTACCGCGCTAACCAGTTGGCGCATCACTTGCAATCTTTGGGTGTAGCAGCTGATGTCCTGGTCGGTCTTTGTGTAGAGCGTTCTTTAGAGATGGTGATCGGACTCTTGGGGATTCTGAAAGCGGGTGCTGCTTATGTGCCACTTGACCCAGAGTATCCGGCTGAACGTTTGAGCTTTATTTTAGAAGATACTCAAGCTTCAGTATTGCTAACCCAACAGTCACTTATTGACAGACTGCCCCCAAATCAAGCAAAGCTTGTTTGTTTGGATACTGACGCTGGACTAATTTCTCAGTGCAGTCAGGACAATCTTATCTCTGGTGTACAAGCGCATAACTTACTTTATATAATTTATACTTCTGGTTCTACAGGTCAACCCAAGGGTATAGCTATGACTCAGCTTGCCCTTTGCAATCATATCTTGTGGCATGGGGAAAATCTGAAAATTGCTCGTGGAGCAAAAACGCTGCAATTTGCTTCGATTAGCTTTGATGTTTCCTTCCAAGAAATCTTCACGACTTGGTGTTCGGGTGGCACATTGTTCTTAATTGGGGAAGAATTACGCCAAGATGCCTCAGCTTTGTTAGGTTTTCTCCAAGAAAAAGCAGTTGAGAGAATGTTTCTCGCCTTTGTTGGCTTACAGCAATTAGCTGAGGTTGCTGTAAGTAGTGAATTAGTGAATACTCATTTACGGGAAATCATTACTTCTGGGGAACAGTTGCAAATTACTCCCGCCATTTCTCAATGGTTTAGTAAACTAACTGATTGTACATTGCACAATCAGTATGGGCCATCAGAGAGTCATTTAGCTACCAGTTTTATTCTGAATAATTCAGTAGAAACTTGGCCGCTACTTCCTTATATTGGTCGTCCCATAGCCAATACACAAATTTACATCCTAGACAAGTTCTTACAGCCTGTACCCATTGGTGTACCAGGAGAATTGTATATAAGTGGTGTACTTTTAGCGCAAGGCTACTTCAACCGTACTGAGTTAACACAAGAGAAATTCATCCCCAACCCCTTTAGCGATGAGCCGGATTCCCGTCTTTATAAAACAGGGGACTTAGGACGCTATTTACCTGACGGTAACATCGAATCTTTAGGACGTATAGACAATCAAGTTAAAATTCGTGGTTTCCGCATCGAGTTGGGCGAAATTGAAGCAGTACTGAGTCAACTTGGTGATGTGCAGGCATCTTGTGCGATCGCCCGCGAAGATATTCCTGGTAACAAATATCTAGCCGCTTACGTTGTACCTCAAAAAGAGCAGACTTGTACTGAGCGAAGTCGAAGTACACTTACAGTAAGCGAAGTGCGTAACTTCCTAAAATCAAAGTTACCTGAGTATATGGTTCCAAGTGCAATAGTTATCCTAGAAGCCTTACCGCTTACCCCCAACGGGAAACTAGATCGCCGCGCCTTACCTGCACCTGATTTACACAGCCAATTATTGGACAAATATGTTGCCCCACGTAACCCAATCGAAGAAATACTGTCACTAATTTGGGCACAAGTCTTAAAAGTAGAGCTTGTGGGGATACATGACAACTTCTTTGAACTTGGGGGACACTCGCTACTAGCAACGCAACTGATCTCTCGCGTGCGTACCAGCTTGAAGGTAGAACTACCATTGCGTAGCTTATTTGCTGCGCCCACAGTTGCCCAATTATCACAACATATTCAGCGATCGCAGCAACAGGATTTAGAACTAACAGCACCACCCATCTTACCAAGACCAAAGAACGCAGAATTACCACTGTCTTATGCTCAACAGCGTTTATGGTTTTTAGACCAGTTAAACCCGAACAGTGGCTTCTACAACTTACTTATAGCTTTGCGTCTAGCCGGAACTCTGAATGTTGCTACCTTAGAACAAAGCTTAATTGAAATTCTTCATCGTCACGAAGCATTACGCACCAACTTTGCGATCGTTGATGGAAAACCTTCTCAAGTTATTCAAACACAAACGAATTGGACAGTATCAGTAGTTGATTTACAACATCTGCCAACAAGCGAACAAAAAATAGCTTCACAGCAATTAGCGCAACAACAAGCGATTCAGCCCTTTGAGTTGGCAACGCAACTATTAGTGAGGGTAACATTAGTAGTCCTGAATGAGACAGAACACTTGTTGTTAGTGTGTATGCACCACATTGTTAGTGATGGCTGGTCAATGGGTGTGTTTGTCCAAGAACTAGCAGCCCTATACAATGCTTATTCTCATGATCAGCCCACACCATTAGAGCCACTGCCGATTCAGTACGCAGATTTTGCACTGTGGCAGAGACAGTGGTTTCAAGGAGATGTACTGCAAAGTCAATTAAGTTATTGGCAAAAACAACTCAAAGATGCACCAGCTTTATTGTCGCTGCCCACAGACCGACCCAGACCAACTGTGCAGACTTTTGCCGGGGCATACCAACATTTTGCACTTTCTGAGGAACTAACTACTAAGCTGACACAACTTAGTCAGCAACAAGGTTGTACCCTCTTTATGACGCTGTTGGCAGCTTATGATACATTACTTTACCGCTACACAGGTGTAGCAGATATTCTGATTGGATCTCCTATTGCTAATCGGAATCGCGGTGAGATAGAAGGGTTAATTGGCTTTTTTGTCAACACCTTAGTGATGCGGACTGATTTATCAGGCAATCCTAGCTTTAGCGAATTACTCACTCGTGTTCGGGAAATGGCTCTAGGAGCTTATGCTCATCAAGACTTGCCCTTTGAAATGTTGGTGGAAGCATTGCAGCCAGAACGGAACTTAAGCCATACACCACTGTTTCAGGTAATGTTTGTCCTCCAAAATGTACCCATGTCTCAAGTAGACTTGACTGGGTTAACTGTCAATCCATTGCTAGTAGAAAGTGCAACTTCTAAGTTTGATTTAACTTTAGCAATGGAAAATACTGCGACTGGACTGGCGGGAGTGTTGGAGTACAATACCGACTTGTTTGATAGCAGCACCATTGAGCGGATGGCGGATCATTTTGTGACACTGCTTGAGGGAATTGTGGCAAATCCCCAAGAGCGAATTTCTCAATTGCCAATGCTGACAGCAGTTGAGCAACAGCAGTTATTAATTGACTGGAATGATACAGGAGTAGATTATCCTTCTGATAAATGTATCCATCAGTTGTTTGAGGAACAAGTAGAGCGTACCCCTGATGCCGTGGCGATAGTATTTGAAAACGAACAACTCACCTACTACGAGTTGAATTCTCGTGCAAACCAATTGGCGTATTACTTGCGATCTTTGGGCGTGAGAGCCAATGAGTTAGTAGGTATTTGCGTAGAGCGTTCTTTAGAAATGGTTGTAGGACTGTTGGGAATTCTCAAAGCAGGCGGTGCATATCTGCCACTTGACCCAGAATATCCAACTGAACGTTTGCACTTTATTCTTCAAGATGCTCAATTGAGAGTGCTGCTGA
>NZ_JAVRBN020000063.1:0-27172 GCF_034531305.2 Nostoc sp. ChiQUE02 | reverse complement strand
CATTTAAGTTGGGAATGCTTTGCTAATTTAGATGAGTTAAGACAAGTTATCTGGCAGCGTCTTGAGAAATTAAACACATCAATCGTTGCTTCAATTACAGGTTGGGGTTTTATTCTTGATGCTTTATTTGTATCAGGTTTTTCGTGAATTGGTATAACTGCACCCATACCGTAATTCCGCCTTCAATCCAGATAGTACGAACGGATTCGGGTTGGACTTGGATAATCTCGCCAATGATGCGGCGATCTCTGCTGGTGAGAGGATCTTGGGTTGGAGCTACAGCTTCGGCTTGGGATTCGAGGTGACTGTACAGTTCTGCTTGGGCGAGGGCTTGCTCATCAACAGAAGAACTAGGAATTGCTTGCTGTGTATGTGTTGTATAAGGCATAATAGAGTTCCTTGATAAAAGGGTAAAAAGCGATCGCTTACTTCTTGGTCGGAGGGGCGATCGCTTTTGTTATGTGTGCAAACAACGTTCTGGTTTAGTACAACGCTCTCTTTTTGATTTGGCGTAGCCATCAAAGCTAGTTGCTAAGAGCATTCTCAAGACAGCAGACGGCAGCATCAGGGGATGTGTAAGGAAGTGCTGTGTTCGGAAGAGGACACTCTACTAAATTCAGCTTTGCTGTAAAATCTTTGATTTCTAGACGAATGGCACTAAATAACCAGTTTTTTAAGACTTGGTAGGTCATCGAGATCATCCTCGCTGGCTTGAGCATTACAAGTTTGGCTTCCGGCTGCTAGTCCCGGTGGCACTTGGTTTTGTGGTTGATTGAAATTAGTTAAGTTTGGTAATTTGCAAACCCTTTTTGCGTTCGGGTGCAGGCGGTTGCATTTCCTTGCCCTTAGAAGCTTACTGCGAAAGTGAGTTGACTAAACACGGGGGATATCGCCGGGTCAGAGATTTGCTGTCTGCGAAGAAAGTAGTTGATACTCTGCCAGAGGAACTCAGGGAAAAGATTACTAAACCCTCTCAAACTCGCCCCTTACTCCGGCTGGCTAAAACTCCTGATAAGTTACACGAAGCTGTTGCGATCGCAGCCAAAGAAAAACCCTTCCCCACTGCCGCAGACTTCGCTAAAGCAGTTCAGAAGGTCGTTCCGAACAATACGTCACCCACTAGAACCAATAGCACAAAAACTGAAAACCCCAATACGCAATTGTGTAATTCTGTGACTGTTTCTTCCCTTTCACATCCTCGTTATGGGGAATCGGGAGTGATTGAAGCAGACGCACCAAATCACTGGCAGCAGATTGTTACCTTTGCGGATGGTGAGAGGCTGCTGATCAATAATGCTGATTTAGATGCTGCCAGCGTTCCCTTTCCCAGAGAGCAGACTTATCCACCAGAATATACTGAAGCAATTGCCCAAATTAAAGAACAGCATCAGCAAGAGTTAGAGCGACTTTCCCAGGAATTGAGAATTGGTTTACAAGCAGAAGCTACTGGCAGAGCCGAAGCTCAATTACTTGAACAAATCCAATCTCTGCAAAATCTATACAAGCAACAAAGGGAGCAAAACGTTCAATTGCAGCAGCGATTGGATGAGATGGAATCATTACGGCAGTTGGAGACTGAGAACCAACAGCTTAGGCAGCGTATTCAAGATTTGGAAAACGCTGTAGAGCAACATCCTTTGCAACAATGGGGAAATACCATGACCCAGCAAGCGACCAAAGTTTTAAACAAGCAGGTGAAGCAAGCCTTGGAGAAAACTATTGATCTGCGATCGCTAGCGCAGGAACCACCCAAGGAAAATGCCCAAGAATGTCTGCGGCTCATGGGCATGGCGTTGAAGAATCTTGCCAGTGCGATGAACAATACCCAAGCGTTAGAGGCTGCGGCGATAATTTTGGGGAGTGAACCTACACCAGTTGCGATTGCCTACCGTGCCGAACAATTGGAAATGTTGCCCCAGGCGGTTAGCGATATTAGGGCAGTGCTAGCTAAACCAGGGTGTAGCTGGCAAGAGTTTTGGGATATTGCCCAAGAGTATGAGGTGATTAAATCAGACTATTGGGCGGAATTGACCACCCAGGAAACAGAATTAATTACCGCACTTCAAACGGCATCTACTGAACTTCCCATAATCGGGCTTGGTTCTATAGTTGCTCACGCTGACCCATACCGTACTTTGTATGTCGAGAGGGGTGAGGTGGTACAAGACTTAGGCGAGGAACTGGTGGTTGCCTGGGATCACTGGCGAAACCAGTCCAAGAAAACTGACAGGTATTTCCGAGACGAGTTGCGATTCTGGCAACCTCAATAAACTTCCAATGTTTTGGTGATTTTTTAGACAACCAAATACAAATACCAAGCCCCGCATCACAGTGGGGGAAATTTCCGTGCGTCAACATAACAGGAGATTGTAAAATGACTGCAACTATTACAAGACCCAAGCCCAAAAAAGCTACCGCTAGTAAACCACAATCCCCATATAAAAGGCTTCATGTGATTATTCCCATAGAAGATATGTTATGGGCTTCGCAACAAAAGCCTTCAGTTACGCAATTGTGGCAGGAGTGTTGGACGGCTGACCCTTATGGTTCTCGGTGGATGCCGCTAACTTCTGCTTTAGGGTACAGTACTTTTATCTCTGCGAAGAAAATTCTCTCCGACAGTGGACTTTTCATCTTCAAGCCGGACAAGTCGATTCAGGATGGCCGGGAGACAGTGAAGTGGATGGTGAAGAATTTGCATGGCAGCCGAATGAAAGAGTTCTGGGAAAAAGCCAATTCTCTTAATCAGCAACCAAATGCTGAAAAACGAGAACTAAATTCTGAAAAACGAGAACCAAATGCCAGGGATTCAGAGAAAGATGCTGGCTGTGAAGAAATGCGTGCTTTAAATCAAGCACCTATTTTAGGTCAAAGTCAGCCAGAGCAAGGGTTATGCAAACCCTCACGAACTACTCAGGAACATCTCACCAACTCATCAAATGAGTTGGTGAGATGTTTCTCTGACACGCTAAATGAGATTTTGCAAGTTGAGGAGACGGCTCACGCGCCCTTGGGGGGCGCTTCGCCTCAGATTGTTGAAAGCGTGTCAGAGAAAGAGAAAGACTTGCCTGTGGCAACGGACTGCACGACGCTAACGCTTGTGGATGCTGTACAGGGTGAATCTGCTTCTTCGTTAGCTGAAAACCAGAATTGTGGTGTTGAGCCGAAGGACTGTCATGGAGGTGCTTGTGCCGCCGCGCCCGTCGCACAGAATTTAACTGACTTGGAAGAACAAACCCAACATAGCCTTTCCACTTCGTTATTGGCTGAAAATCAAGATTGTGGTGTTGAGCCGAAAGATTTTCATGAAGGCACTTGTTCCGCCGCGTCTGCTGCCCAAAATAAAAAATCTTTAAATTCTGCGATCGCTAATCAAACACCAGAGCTTGTAGAACAAAGTAATTCCGCTTCGTTGTTAGTTGAAAATTCAGTTTCGGGTGTAGGAGTCAAAGCAGTTGATGAGGGTGAAGGTTCCGCCGCGCCTGTCACCAGCCTTGAAAAATGGTCACATGAGGCGATTGTAGCGAGGTCAAATATGCGGCCTGTACAATACTGTAGCCAAATTACGATGGTTAAATGGCTGAAAGTATTGCTATATACCTCTATTCAGAGTCTACCGTGTATACACAAGTCGGATTGAGAATCAAATAGAGGGAAAAGAACGGAAAATTATTTTTAAAATCCTTGATTTTTCGTTAATTCTATATCAATAATATGACACTATTGATAATCAGCTTGATAAACTCAAAATCTTGCCTACTAAGGCTTGCATCTTACCAGGCAAGGATTTTAGGACTTGTGTATACACCGTAGCTTCAGAGTGGGGTTATTGACTCTCTACTGTCGTGCCATAATGGTACGCATTTCAGCTTCCTTATCGTGAATCAAATCTCCACTAACATCCACTATCACACTATAAATCTTGCCCGTAAACTTGAAGGGCGGTTCATAATCGGGTGTTACAGGCGCACCAGGGGCAATTCCACAAGTCACACCACTGGTCAGACCTAGTGCTAAGGGAGTAGTTACAGGGACCTCGGCTTGCCCAACTAATTTCCCATCGATATAAAGTTCGGCGCGACCCGGCGTTCCTTTCCCCTTGGCTAAATCTGGTTGACCCGTGACTTTAAACTCAAAGCGCAACTGGTGACGACCTTCCGGCACAGATGACCCAGACTCGACATGATAGAGCGATCGCGCTACATAATTATGAACCCAGTGCAGTTTGCCATCTTTGACATAGAAGGAGTAGCCACTATCATTACCTCCGTGAGCCAGTAATACTCCTTCTGCACCACCTGTGGAAATTTCCACATCAGCCGTAATACTGTGAGAACGATTGAGCAACTTGACGGCAGTATTGGCTGGGATTGCCTGAGTATCAGGATAGTAAGTATAGCGGCTACGATTGACGGCAATCTGAGGACGTTCTTCTGCAAATCGTTGTACGCCTCTGCCATCCACAGGCAACACATTGTATTTACCCGCCTCTACGTACCAAGTGGCAATCATTTCAATTAATTTAGGGCGATTATCAGCCGCAATATTATGATTTTCTGAAAAATCTGAGGCAACGTGATACAGTTCCCAATGATGGGTATCCAAATCCGTCAGAGTTTCCGCCGAAATGGCCGCACCAAAAAACTGACCTGCTTCTGCAAATGAGGGGCCAGGCCAAGGACAAACCGCCCGCCAACCATCATAGTAAAGAGAACGATGTCCCATCATCTCGAAATATTGGGTCAGGTGCTTAGTAGGTACGGTACTATGATTAAAAGTATGGGCAAAACTGACACCTTCAATGGAAGATTGAGTAACACCCTTAATCGTTGTTGGTGGTTCAATTTCCAGTAATTCCAGCACAGTAGGTACTAGGTCAATAGCATGAGCGTACTGAGTACGGATTTCACCTTTTGCCTCAATGCCTTGATTCCAATGGACTATCAAGGGATCGCTGATTCCACCCCGATAAGTTTCCCGTTTCCAACGACGGAAAGGCGTATTACCTGCCCAAGTCCAACCCCAAGCATAATGGTTGAAAGTTTCTGGACTACCTAGCTTATCTAGTGCCTTGAGATTTTCCTCTAGGGATTCTGGCACATTGTTAAAAAAGAGATTCTCATTAACTGAACCAGTTGGCCCTCCTTCAGAACTTGCCCCATTATCCGAAATCACCATAATTATAGTATTCTCGAACTCACCAATAGATTTAAGAAAATCGAGTAAGCGACCGATATGGTGGTCAGTGTGGGTTAAAAAGCCAGCATATACTTCCATCATCCGGGCATAAAGCCGTTTTTCTGCGGCTGAGAGGGAATCCCAATGCTGGACATCGGGATCATGGCGGGAGAGTTCGGCATCTGCGGGGACAATCCCCATTTCCTGCTGACGGGCAAAAACCTTTTCCCTGTAAACTTCCCAGCCATCATCAAACTGTCCGGCGTAGGCATCAGCCCATTCTTTCGGCACATGATGGGGGGCGTGCATCGCACCAGGACAGAAATACATGAAAAAGGGTTTATCGGGGGCAACCTGCTTGGCATCAGCGATAAAGCTAATTGCCTTGTCTGCCAAGTCTGCGGTCAAATGGTAGCCTTCTGCGGGGGTCTTTTCTGGCTTAACTGTGTGGTTGTCATAAACCAAATCTGGGTAATACTGGTGGGTTTCTCCGCCTAAAAAACCATAAAAACGTTCAAAACCGCGACCAAGAGGCCAGCGATCATAGGGGCCGACCGCAGATATCTGGTCTGCGGGCGTTAAATGCCATTTCCCGATCGCATAAGTGTTATAACCCTTCTGTGATAATATCTCCGAGAGAAACCCATTCTCAAAGGGAATATTCCCATTACCACCGGGATAACCCGTAGACCCTTCTGTAATGCAGGACATGGCGTTGGAATGGTGATTGCGCCCAGTCAGAAGACAAGAACGGGTGGGTGAACACAACGCCGTCGTGTGTAGATTGTTGTAGCGCAAACCATTGGCGGCTAGTGCGTCTAGGTTGGGTGTTTTGATGGGACTTCCGTAACATCCAAATTGCCCAAAGCCTGTATCATCGAAAACGATAAATAGAACGTTGGGTGTACCTTCTTTAGATCGCAACGGTTCTGGCCAAGCTGGACTGGATTTATCAACTGTCCGACCGATGACACCGGGGAAAGTATTTCCGGGTTTGTATTCACGCAGAGACATAAATCTGACCTCTTGAGAATATGTAATTTTTAACAAAAGCCCCGAAATTCTATCTCCTCTTTAGGAGAGGTTAATTTATAAATTCATTGCCCTAATTAGCACACCAATAAAACTAACTAAGCCAATTATGAGTAAAGCCACTCCGATAATTTCCGCACTGTGAGAGGTTTCGTAGGTATAGCGATTATTTTGGATTTGTTTAAGTAACCGATGGTGTTCTCTTAACCCTAAAACCATTGCCAACATTCCTGTACCAATGAAAGACAACCCCACAATCACCGAAAATTTGACTGGGTTAAGATGATGACTAAGACGAGTATTTTCAATCGCACTCACAATGGTGGGAATACCAAAACCAAAACCAATCAACGAAAGACAGGTGCGTATCCACGCCATTAATGTGCGGTCTGCTGCCGCCCGACTGCGGTATTTAGCTAGTTCTGTCCGATCTCCTGCTAAGTCATTGGTAGACAACTGTTCAGGTGTTTCTGAGTTTATGGGTAGCTGACTCATTAGAACCGCACAGGTAAAGCATCAAATCCCTTAAAAACTAAGGTACTACGACGGGGAAGGGGGGGTCTTGAATATCTCATGCGTGCTGTATTGGTTCAGCCTGTTGGCGAACCAAAAGAATCAACAGTCAGCTTTTTGATTGTTACCTTACATCATGGCGTTGCAGATGGGGTCGTTAGCTTCATCGACTTTTACATTTCACACCCTAAAACCAAGTATGTCTTTTTGGGATTTAGCACGCGATGTGAAACAAGAAATCGCTACGAATATCCAGCGCAACGATCTATTTAGCATGATGCTAGCATCTGGACTAGCAGTGGCAACGAGGGGGATACTCCTAAATCAAGTAATGGCTAGCGTTGGAGTCACTAAGCTTGGTTTAGTCAATATTTCTCATCAGTATGGAGTATTTGAACTCGAAGAAATTAATGCTGTAGCTTCAGCATCGGCGTTTCCAGGTGTTTTTGTGGTTGAGGCATTAAGGTTTCAGAAAAAGATGTTTTTGAATTTTCTATTTTCTGAGCCTTCACTCAGTCAGGAAACGATCGTCGCACTCGCAGACGATGCTACTGCCTACCTAGCTGATGCTTGTTCGGATTAAAGTTTTTGCCAGTGTGCCCCCTTCGGGGAATTAAAAATTAAAAATTAATATCCCCATAAATAACTGTGCGTTCGCTGATTTTGAGGCAGTAAAAGGAATTAACGCCTTGATCGCTGTACGTTCGCTTATTTTGAGATGACAAGAGGAATTAATCCCTTAATAGGAAAGGAACAAATACTGTTATCGCAAATCCTGTCCAAGGTCATCTCTTTTGGGCTAGCGAGTCACCAATGACCATGAAAATTGCAAATCCCTCAAAGCGTGTGCTAGAGAGGGATTTTTGGGTATTGGGTGTTAGGGATTGGGTTGCTAGTTTAAATTATTTGCTTTCTCAACTGCTTCCTTTAACTCTTCAAAGGTAATACTACCGTCTTCGTCTGAATCATAATTTACTAGCAATTCCTGGGGACTACTGGTATTTGTTTCTGATGAAATGATTGCACTTAAGCCAGGACTTAAAAAAAGATCATTAATGGATACTTTGCCGTCTTGATCGCTATCTAAGGTATTAAAAAGAGATTGAAGCTCTTGCTCGGTTGTCATAAGTTTCTATCTGAATTAGTTTTTCAACTTAATATCTCATTAATCTGTGATTAATCTCTCAAAATTAAATAAACTTGTATCTTTAGACGTAGAAACGGCTATTGCTGGGGCTTAGATCGGGTGTACGCTGTGGGTTACAGGGTTTACGCGAAGACTCAGCCTCTAGGATTTTGAGAGGAGCTTGTAAACAGGCTGGGATAATTGGCGTGAGTAGCCACAGCTTCAGGCGTACCGCGCTCACCCAGATGAGTAACGCAGGCATACCGTTGAGTCAATACCGTTCGGTTAAGGAATTTTTTGGTTGAGGCAGGCTCTTGAGGCAGCGGTAGAAAAGAAGCATGGGGAGAGAAGAATTACTGAACAATAATCCTCTTGCCTCCTCTGCATCCCCTGCTCCCCTGCCCCCCTGCCCCCCTGCCTCAAGAGCTTATCCGAACCGTATTGACCGTTGAGTAATAAAAGCTTTAAGGGAACTCCAAAAAATAAATTATCCAATTTCAATCTTTCAAAACAACTTTCCCTCCCCCTGCCCCCTGCTCCACGGCAGTTGCTCTACTTGGGGAAACCCCATCGCGCAGCGTCTCGTAGAGAAGACCGCACTACCTCCCCAAGATGAAGTCAAAAGTAAAAAGGCAAAAGGCAAAAGAGAACTGATGAAGTCTTGAAATTTAATTCTTTTCTTTTTACTTTTTACTTTTACCTTTTGACTTACTAGCCCCTGCCTTCAAAGCGATGGGATATTTTTTTAATTGGAAGTCCCTAATTGTAGCGATAACTTCGTTAAGCTTCGCTAACGCAGATCGGAACGTAGATTATTGATAGACCAATTCCTTTGCCCGTCAATCTGACAACTGGTATCCAATGCCCAGTCCATCTTAGCCCCACGTTTCCCTGTATCGCGGTTAATGCGAATCAGAAAAGTGGTCATTTCATTTGTCTTTGAATATGCTCCCGTCCTATAGGGCTGATTTTTCTTTTGTTTTGCGATTACTGAATCGGTGTTCTAGCAGGACAACCAGAGCATCCGGGAAAAACTCGTGCCCAGATTCACTTTACTAGAAGTTGTTAGAAAGTGCACTGCTAGGGGAATACTTGAAACCAGATGCTGTCACGCTTCTCAAAGAATAACTTTGTTGCCTAATACTATTTGGAAAGCATCGTAATGAAAGCCTTAGCGCTCTGATTAACACAGCTACACAACCAAAATTTGCCTGCGTAGTTTTATGCAAATATTCCTTAAAAAAATTAGTTTAACTCTTTTTCTTCCCGTTTCCTTGGCTCTGCTAACTTTAATGTGGCAGCAAATTATTACTGCCAAATCTTTAGAGAAAGCTACACACAATAAAATTCAAAAGCTGGGAGAACTGCCAAAAAACGATTCTATTCCAGATACTACTCAAAAAGTCCAAATTCTCACGCTCTACCAACCTCTTCAGCATCTGCAATGGGAAGGGGAACGAGTTAGCAATACTGGAATTGCCTACTTTTCCCTAGATGGTTTCTCAAACGAGTCTATCTCTGAATCTGATTTAGATGTAGCACGCACTAGTGGAGATGCACATAAAATAGCTAAAACTTTAGCAGCATTAGGATTATCTCACCATCTGCAAGGCGAGTATGACAAAGCAATTAATTACTATAAACAAGGATTAGAAATTAGTAAACAAAATGCTTATTCAGAATTAGAAGTAATTCTTTTAGGAAATTTGGGGCTTGCTCATGTCCAACAAGGAAATTATTATGCTGAGGCGATAGATTATTTAAATGATTATTGGACATTAATTCACGATCGCAAACAAAATAGCAACACAGCACAAACCCAAGAAGCCCAAGCATTAGGAAATTTAGGCAATGCTTATTATGGAGCAGACTTGTATGTAAAAGCGATCACATTTCACCAAAAACGTCTGGCTTTATCTCGAAAAATTAAAGATAAAGCAGGGGAAGCCAAAGCACTGAGCGACTTGGGGATTCTCTATCAAGCTGTGGGAGATGCAAAAAAAGCGATTGACTATCAACAGCAAGCGTTAACCCTAGCCCAGCAAATTAAGGAGCAATCCCTAGAATCATTTGCTTTGGGTAACTTGGGCATTATTTACCAAAATCAAGGCGACTATCCAAAAGCTAGCGATTATCACCAGCAACGTTTAGCGATCGCTCGTCAACTTAAAGACTTGCGTTCCGAAGCTGAAGCCCTAGCAAATTTAGGAGGAGTAGCTTATTTTCAAGGAGACTATAACAAAGCGATCGCCCTTTACGAGCAAGGTTGGAAAATTTCTTGGGAGAAGCTACACGATGCCGATATTCTGTATCGCATTCGTGGTAATCAAGGACTCGTCTACTTTCAGATGGGCAACCTTGACAAAGCCCTAGAGTCCTACGGGAAATATTTTCAGTATGCTTCCTCGCGCAATAACCATCAAGAACAAGGCATTGCGAAAATTAATGCCGCAGCAGTTCGCCTCCAATCAGGAAACCTAGCAGGGGCAGCCAAAACCCTCCAAGAAGCAATTGAAATTTGGGAATCCTTGCGAGCTAGGCTAGGCAGTAATGATGGCTTTAAAATCTCCATCTTTGAAACCCAGAATGCACCTTATAGCAATCTGCAATCCGTATTAGTTGCCCAAAACCAACCTGAAACCGCCTTAGAAGTATCTGAGCGAGGGCGGGGGCGTGCCCTTGCCGAATTACTCTCTCGTCGCCTTTTAGCTGTTCCTACCCAAAAAGAAGCGCCGACTCCAAATCTTGCTTCACCCACGATTGCAGAGATTAAAAAAGTTGCTCAAAATCATCATGCAACTTTGGTAGAGTATTCCATCGTGCCGGGAAATTTTCTAGTTGAGGGAAAGCTAGAAACTCACGAATCTGAACTTTTAATCTGGGTTGTCCAACCCACAGGCAATATTACTCTCCGTCGAGTCGATCTAAAACCTCTTTGGCAGTGTCAAAATCCCCAATTTTGTTATCCAAAAGGGGTAACAGATTTAGTTTCTAAAACTCGTGAGTTGCTCAATATGAGAAATCCTACTTTGGAAAGAAGTAGTAACACATCTTCCGTAAGTGATAAAAACCCCTTACATCAACTCCATCAATTATTGATTCAACCTATTAACGATCTGCTTCCTCAAGACGCAAATGCCCGTGTAATATTGATCCCTCAGCGATCGCTTTTTCTCGTTCCTTTTGCCACGCTTCAAGATACCACAGGTAAATTCTTAATTGAACAGCATACCATTTCAATTTCACCTTCCATTCAAGTTTTAGATATCACATATAAACTACGAAAAAAGTCAGGCGCAAGTAAGAATTCTGACTCAAATTTGATTGTCGGCAATCCAACTATGCCGAAAATTGTCACTCAAGTAGGCGAACCAGCCGAAGAATTGCCACCCCTCCCTGGTGCTGAACAAGAAGCCAAAGCGATCGCTCAAATTTTCCAGACAAAAGCCCTGATTGGTGCGAATGCTAACAAATCTAGGGTGATTCAACAAATGAGCAATTCAAACCTAGTTCATTTAGCTACCCACGGCTTATTGAGCGACTTTCGCGGCTTAGGAGTACCAGGTGCGATCGCTCTAGCTCCCGATCCTACAGTCCAAAGGCAAAGCTCCACAGAAGAAAATGGTATCCTGACTGCCAGTGAGATTCTTGACCTCAAATTAAACGCTGAACTAGTTGTTCTCAGTGCTTGCAACACCGGGCGAGGTAAAATTACTGGAGATGGAGTAGTAGGGTTATCTCGTGCCTTAGTTGCTGCGCGAGTTCCTAGTGTAGTAGTCTCATTATGGGCAGTACCCGATGAACCAACTGCTTTATTAATGACCGAGTTTTATCGCAACATTCAACACCAGACTGATAAAGCAGCAGCATTGCGTCAAGCCATGTTGACTACAATGAAACATTATCCTTACTCATTAGATTGGGCAGCTTTTATATTGATTGGTCAACCATAATTATTTTTCTCGAAAGTTAATTGAGTATGTTTTCATTTTCCCTGTTAACGTATTGGCTTAAATAGTACGCGATTTGGGGGATAACTGTTGACTATTGACTTTCAAGGTAGCGGTACTAGCTGTCTGAGGAACTGGCTTGATTGAGAAGGTCAATAGCATCTTGGTCGAGCTTTATATTGGCAGCTTTGATGATATCGTTGAGTTGCTCAACCTTTGTTGCGCTAACAATGGGAGCGGTAATGGTAGGATTAGCAATGAGCCACGCTAGAGAAACTTGAGTAGGAGTAGAATTATAGGTCTTTGCCACCCGATCAATTGCCTCTAGAATTCGCAAACCACGAGGGTTTAAATATCTTTTTACAGAACTACCACGAAGACTAATAGACAAATCTTTTTCTGAGCGGTATTTCCCAGAGAGAAAGCCACTGCACAGAGAGGAATAGCTAATCACACCAATTTCTTGTTCTTGGCAGATTTGTTGTAAACCCTGCTCATAACCATCTCGGTCATACAAGTTATAACGGGGCTGAAGGCTTTCGTAGCGAGGATAGCCATATTGACGGCTAATTTCTAATGCCTGTAATAGACGCTCTGCACTATAATTTGAAGCACCAATCGCACGTACTTTTCCCTGACGAATCAATTCTGCGTAGGTTTCAAGAGTTTCTTCAAGTGGAGTGTTTTCATCGTCGATATGTGATTGATATAGATCAATATAATCGGTTTGTAACCTTTGCAATGAGTCTTCAACAGCTTGTTGAATGTGTTTACGAGAAAGCCCTTTGCCTTTAACACCCATATCGTTGCCAACCTTAGTTGCAATCACCACTTGGTGACGATGACCACGCTGCTTGAGCCATTTTCCTAAAATTGTCTCAGACTCTCCGCCTTGATTTCCTGTAACCCACTTGGAATACACATCAGCTGTATCAATAAAATTACCTCCAGCCGCTATAAAACGATCTAAAATCTCAAATGAACTATTCTCATCAATTGTCCAGCCAAACACGTTGCCACCAAAAGATAGTGGTGATACTTCTAGTTCTGAACGTCCAAGTTTACGTATTTGTGTAATAACCATAAGTTTTCTCTCAAGACAGTTTTAGAATTTCTTGTGCCAACTATAGAGGTTTCCTCTAAGAAACTTTTATAGGGCGATGCCAAAGGCGGGCTACGCCTATGCTAGCCATAGTTTAGACCAAGGCGCACCTGTGCAATCGGTACGGCAGATTTTGAGGCATACATATTTACATAACACCTTACCTTATACCCACGCCAAGCAAGCGCTTGTCTCTAGTGCTAGGGAAAAGGGGGCGATGGGCTACGCCTCGCTAAGAGAGCGATGCCTGCGGCGGGCTACGCCTACGCATTTTCACCTCAGTCAACAAATAATAACAATCAAAATCTGTATATGTACTAATATGCAAAGGGAGCTATTTCTCCTTTATTAAGCAGAATTATTGCCAAATTTCACCATGATGAATAACTGGTTTGATACAGCTCGATTGGGGATGTTTATTCATTGGGGACATAGTTCTCAACAAGGATGTGAGTTATCTTGGCCGTTAGTTGGGGGTGTATTCAGCCTTCCTTTTTGCAAAGATATTCCAGTTGAAAAATATCACTACACAGCTAATACTTTCAATCCACAGCAATATAATCCCCAAGAATGGGCAGATTTAGCAAAAAGTCTAGGAATGAAATATGCCATATTAACAACCAAGCATCATAATGGTTTTGCCCTATTTCATACCCAAGAATCAGGCTTTTCAATTGCATCTGCACCTTACAAAAAAGATATTGTACGTGAATATGTCGAAGCGATGCGCTCTGTGGGATTGCGTATTGGTCTTTATTTTTCGCTTAGTGACTGGCATCATCCAGACTATCCAGCTTTTACAGAAGCAGATAAACCTTATCGCTTTGACCAGCTACCTCAACCTACAGCGCAACAGTGGGAGCGATATATCCAATTTATGTTCAATCAGATACGAGAATTATTGACCAACTATGGTCAAATTGACATCATTTGGTTTGACGGAAGTTGGGAACGCACTCCAGAGCAATGGCAGGCTCAAGAATTAGCAAAAATGATTCGTGATTTACAACCGAATATTCTCATTAACGATCGCCTACCAAATTGTGGAGACTTTGAAACTCCTGAGCAGTTTATTCCTCCTCATCCACCGGATCATCCTTGGGAAACCTGTCTGACTATTAACGAGAGTTGGGGATATAACCCAGACGATCGCAATTTCAAATCCTCTCGTCAATTGATTCATACCCTTTGCGAAGTAGCAGGCAAAGGAGGGAACCTCTTACTCAATGTTAGTCCAATGGGTAATGGACAAATCCCTCCTGAGCAGTTAAAGCGTCTCAAAGATATAGCAGATTGGATGGAGAGCCACTCTGAAAGTATACTTGATACAACCCCAGGATTAGAACCGTGGCAATTTTATGGTTCCTCAACTCGTAAGGGCAATCGCATTTATCTACACCTATTAATGAAACCTTACGAAACAATATCAGTTAGGGGTATACTAATCAAACAAGTAAAATCGGTGTTTGTTCTTGCTGACGGCACAGCACTAAACTACACAAGTCGCTGTGCAATTATTGATTCTATCCTCAATTCTAATCCGTTAGGAGAATTAACAATTGATGTACCGGAATCAGTAATTAATCCATACGTTACAGTGATTTGTATTGATATTGATTCTTGAGTAATTAATGTAAATTCAGTATTCTTAGAGGAAACCCCAAGGGTAGGCGCAGCCAAAAAGCCGTCCCCATCATGCCTATAAGAGCCGATGCAGTGGTAAGTTAATTAAAGATATGGCCAAGATTGGTTTTGAACTACTTGTGTATCCTCTTGAGCAAACGCAAGGGCATCTCCAGGGCGAAGCAAGCAAATCGATACAGGAGAAGCGATCGCTCCATCTTTGCGGGTTCCAGAGCGCACAGTTGCTATCTGGCAAACATGCTCTGGGGTTGGATCGACTGCCATAATATGTGCTTGCGATCCATCAAGACAAGGGCCAAGACCGCGCTGCCAAAACCAAGGCGCACCGCCATCAGAGTACGGTACAATTTGTTTGGCATTCCAAATTTCCGCTACATCAATTAAATCATCCGCATCGCACATCATCTGTTGGCGGACTTGCCAGCTTTTCTCTGGCACAAAAGGAAGATAGCGAGCGACTGATGAAAAGAGATACTGAATCGGATACAGTCCGAAACCTCGATATCCACCAAATAAAGTATCAAGGGAACCATAACGCTCTAAGGCTACGGCTGCGAGTTTTTTGACATCTCCTAGACAGTCAGTCCCTGAATCTGCTGTGAGCGCAACACGGCGATCGCAGTACTCAATTAGGTAGGTGTTGCCCTCATTGCGAATCTCTGGGTGGAGGGCTTGAGCAACCGTTGGCTGTTCCCCATAGAAGGGCAGGGCAATCACTCGCATTCCACCAATTTGAGTTTCGTCAAACCAGCGTAGTGTGTGAATATTCTCAAACCCAAGCTGACGCAGCCGCAACGCCATATCAATTGCCAGTACAGATTCTCGCTTAACTTCGGGAACAAAGATTGGTGTGTTAGCAACAACTCGTAACAAGGTTCCTAAATCAAAATGATCGGGGTGAGAATGGGTGATAAATACTGCATCGGGTTGTCCCATTTCCTCTAAGCTGAGGGGTTGGTAATTTGGCGGATAAACTTCAGACTTAGGCAACAGAAATGGATCGAAGAGAATGCTAAAGTTGCCATCACTGAGCCGGAGGGTGGAGTGACCGACAAAAGTGGCATGGCCCAGTTGCGGTTTGACGGATAGTTCGTTAACTTCAACCAGTGCGCCATAATCACCCAATGCGTTCCATAACTCGCGAGCAATGGTTGTAGTTGGAGCATTACTTCCTTCTTGCCATTCCCCTAGATATAAAGCTAGGTCAGATAGGAGATTGGGAGATAATTTTTGCATGACGATAGTTTCGCCTTCGCCAATATTGCGTTCTAGCTCAAGCGCAACGGGTTTAACGGCTTTGGGATCGGGATATAGCCAATCTTCTAAAAGGATATTAGGACGCTGATACAAATCTGCCAGACCACCCGGAACCATTGTCTGTGCCAGTAATTCACGCGCATAAGCCACCACATTTGCAAGACCATATCGATTGCGGTGTGCTGTGATGCTAGCGCAGTAGCGACGGATGGTGGTGTCACATTGTCCAGTCACAGCACTACCAAACTTGGTTTCGTCCTGATAGATGAGTTGAAATTTAATGCTGCTGCTTAATCTTTGACGTATCATAAGCAAGTTATTAATTAAAAGTTAAAAATCTACAATTTAACGTTACCCCTGGCCTAAAGCACTTAAGGTGATGTTTTAAAAGTGGTTGGCTGTAATTTGAGGCATTTGTTGATCCCCCCTAACCCCCCTTAAAAAGGGGGGAACCGGAATCAAAGTCCCCCTTTTTAAGGGGGTCTAAAGCACGGAATAAGTTGCTGTACGCCTATTTCTCTTTTCTTAGAACTTACGCAAGACATCTCTAAAACTCTTATTCTCCTCCGTGTCCTCTGCATCTTCTGTAGTTCGATTTTCGTAAGTCCTGTTTCTTTTTCAGCCAGCCACGTTCATAATCGGCGTTTCATTTCTACGCGACGACCACCCATGTTCGGTACGGGCAAAGGGTAAGGCAAGTTCTGCCATATAATGCTGCCCTTTAGAGTCAACTAGCCAAGGTTGATTGACTAACTCTTCTACAATTAGCCATCGCGTGTGTTTTTGTAAGTCTTTTTTGAAAAAGGACTCCAGGGCTAAAGGGCTGTCCCGATGTAAAAGGAGTGAAGGCTTATCTTCTATTTGCAGATTGAGCAGCATCGGCCAGTCATACTCAGCAGCTAATTGCTGCCATTTGGCAAAGCGCTCTATTCCAGTCAATTGGACGAGTTCTGCTAAGACTTGCCCACTCAAAACTGTCCGCCGAGGACGGACGATCGCTTCTTTTGGTAGCTGAACACGAGGAGTGAAATGAGGTGCAGTCAGTTCAATCTGCATCGGCACTGTAGCAGCGCGAAAGATTGCCATCGGGTTATCTTGAAAAGTAGTCCAAAGTAACTGCTCAGAGATGGGGTCACGGGCATTAACCGCAGCCAAGGAAAACCAAAACACTGCAACAGGGTTGTGCGAAGCCGATCGCAGTTTTAAAAAGGGCAACTGTGTTTTTGGATCTAGAAAGATTTTTGCATCGACTAGAGATAAACTATCTTTATTCGCGCCCCACAACTCAATGGGAAGAATGTTGAAATTGGGACGAGCTAGCACATTTGGGTTTGGCTCAAAGGGACTTTGTAATTCTGCGACCTGAATTTGATGTTGGCTTGCTAAACAGTCAAGTCTCTGTTGAAACCAAGAATGTAGTAAATTATTTCCATTGAGTAAGTCTTTAAATCGGGCAAATATTTGCACAGGATCGTCACTAATCCCATGAACTACCAGTTGGAAAGACTCGAATAAACCCGCGAACAAGCAACCGAAAGGGGCTGTGGACAGAGCCGACTTTGGCGAATTACTACTGGTTTCGAGAACGACTACCTCTTTATTTTGCGACAGCGATCGCTCCCACACCTGCAACCGAGTGATGACTTCAGGATGGCGATGAGCTGTTCTCATTTCGGAAACCAGGGTGGATTTGAGACCGCCAAGTGCAATACCCGCCGCAAATTCCTGTTTCAGCCGCTCGCGAAACGCCATCCGCATTGCCGAAGCTGGACTCGCACCCTGAATCCAGCAGCGCTCGTAATCCGCGAGTGTTTGCAGCAAAATGTTTTGCTGCGCCTCATCAATGCTAATCCGAAACGGTAGCCCCAAATCACAGTGCAGCACTAGATCGGATAGCTCAACGTGTGAAACACCAAGGGCTTGGGCGAGTTCTTGAATATAGGTTTTTGCTTGTTGTAGATAATCCGCAAGTGCATCCAGAGACATGAAATCAAGCTTTGCCGCCAGAGTATCGCAAAGGGAATGCAGTTCTTGGATCGCGTTGTTCCAAAGACCGCGATCCGGCTCAATCAGCTTGTCTGCCACAACTGCTAATGCTTCCCAACAATTTTCAAATCGCTGGGGTAAGTCAAGTCCGCCTAAAAGCACACCTCCATCAATGAAGAGATGTAGAATATCTTGTATTCCGGCTGCCTGGTTCCAGCGAGGTGAGGCTGACACTGTTTTGGTTAGTTCGTCTAATGTTCCTAGCTCCAATTTAGTCAGTTCTTCCAAGAGGATGTCTACAATTTCCTGAGACTCGATTTCACGCTGCTCAACTAACCCCTCTGGAGTGCGTCCCCAAAAGCGCCAGGAACCATCTGCTTGTCGCTTCAAGGTAGGATTCAATCGCCAAGTTGCATTTTGACGATAAATTGAACGTTGAGCTAGCGATCGCAATATTGTTTGAAAAGGACGGAGGTCAGGTGTAAATGAATACTGAGCTTCTGCCTGATTATGCTGCGCTGTCTTAGTAAACTCGACTAAACTTACACCAGCCCATAAACCATAAGGTGTCGTTCGTCCCGCAGCCCGTGCTAGGTAACGATACAGCGCTGTCTCCAGATGGCGAATTTTTTTAGTCCGTTTTCCCTGCCTTTGTAAAGCTACACGCTGCACCTCCGTGACGAGAGAGGGATTAGATAACAGCAGGGCTTTCATAAACCATGAATCTGCTGCGGTCATCTGCCAAAGCTGCTGGCGATTGTCTTCATGCACCTGCTGATATGCAGTTGAATATTCTTTCCAGATATCAGCATCCTTTGTACGGCTGGCTGCTAACGCTAGGCTTGCGAGTTCTTGATTGCCAAAACCTTGAATACTCTCAATTGGCCAAGCAGCAGCCCGCAAGATGCCAACGGGGCTAAGCTCAAATTGTTTACTGGGATGATTCATCAATCGTTGATATCCCGTGGTGAGCGGGTAAATCTCGCTGTAGCCACGCGGCGATGATTGGTGAGCAGTGGCTCGATCGCCCTAGTGTAATGTTGCTCCAACTTCAGTACTGCGGTAAAATCTCGCATCACAGCTGAGTATCCCTCAAGACTCAATCCTGCTTCCTTTAACCATTGCTCTGTATCGTGGTTATCGAGCAAATCAAACTGCTCTCGAAAGGAGTCAGACATTGTTTGAATTTCCGCATCCGAAATCTTCAGCCCCAAGCGCTCTGCTTCTTGAACTGCCAAATAAGCCAGTAGGACTTTTTTACTCATCACTTCTTCGTTCTCACCTAAGCGGGTGAGAATCTGAATATCATCGCTACTTTCGGGGAAATTTGATGCTTTCTCCAACTCACCATCAGCTAATTCAGACTCAACGAGAGAAGTTTCTCCAGTCCCAAAATGACGGAGATAGTAAGTAAGTGGGTCTGATGGGAAATCTTCGGGTGTTTTGGGCCACTTAGGCGACTCGAAACGACCATTGCGTACACAAATGACCTTTTCATAACTACGAGCCTCACCCGCCAGCCAAAAAATTAGCCCTGGCATTTTACCCGTCATCACATCGTCAAGAGCTTGTCCGGCGATGTGGGTAAAGAAGTTTGCTTCTGGATGCTCACCCGCTAACACGGAAAAATCCTGTAAGCGAAAATCAATGGCATAATTTAGCCGTTCTCCATCTCCAGCATGAACCACTAACTGCCAAACAACCTGCTCGGCAGGGAAACTAGCCCAGCTGCTATCAGCTTGTTTG
The DNA here is from genome assembly GCF_034531305.2 of Nostoc sp. ChiQUE02. NCBI lineage: Bacteria > Bacillati > Cyanobacteriota > Cyanophyceae > Nostocales > Nostocaceae > Nostoc > Nostoc sp. ChiQUE02. The sequence continues at coordinate 7,638 of NZ_JAVRBN020000063.1, read as the reverse complement.
ACCTTTTGTTTAAACCACGAAATAAAAGATCCTGCCAGCAATGTATCCAGTTTTTCTTGCAAATTACGCCGTTCTTCAGGTGTGGACAATCCTGTAAGAGTGCTGATATCGATTGGTTCCCAACGCAACTCAGGAGATGGCTTTGCCCGAACAAAATCGCATGACTGTTCATGTCGCTGCGGGGACTGCCCAGATCGCAGCTCGATCGCATCACCGGGACGCACCGTTATCGCTCGCTCTGGGGAACCAAGCCGACGTTGCAACAAGCGAACTGTTTCTTCTGAACTTAAGGGAAACGCATAGCGGTTAAACCAGGCGTGCCGACCACTAAAGCACAGACCAGAAGCGTAAGGGAAAACCAAAGCAGGGTTGCAAGCACAGGCCGCTTCCAACCAACTAACTACCCCTTGTCTATCAAAGGTTGCTCCCATACCGCGCAGATAGCCCATACTGGAACGCACTACTGGCTGATACTTGGTTGAAATTAGATCGATGGCACCGTATTCTTGCGTGATTCGTTCGCCAATTTTCGCCGTCACTTCTGCATCTGCCATGTGCCAGAATGTCCCCGTTGCATCTCGAACTAATAGCCCAAACTCCGGTTCTTCGTGGTCTGAAGGAGTGGGGAGCAAGTAAGTTTGTCCAAGAGCGATCGCTTGCCAAGGTTGACAGATAATTATTTTTGAGAACCCAATCTTTTGCAGCTGTTCGACTAGTGCAGGTTCATCCGCAGTAATTACGGGCAGTTCGCGCGGTAGTTTCTGAAGCGTTTCTAGATGAAAGTGATCGAAGTGTCCATGAGTTACCACCAAAGCTGTTAAGTTTGGCAATTTGTCTAACTCAAATACCCGACCCGGATAGTACGTAAGCGTGCCTCCGACGAGTGTATCCGAAAAGCATGGATCGAGCAAGATGCGTTGATCCGTAGTTTCGATGTATAAAGCAGCATGACCACAGATAGTGACACGCATGAGAATTGTTTCCGTAGCTGTACTGTCAAAAAATCCTAGCCGATTTAAACAGCAAAAGATGGAAATGTTTAAAGAAGTTAAGAAGTAAATATCAATTGCTAAGATTGGTAGCAAATAATTCCTAAATTCGATTAAGCTTGCATACTGTAATCTAGAGCATTACTGAGATTAGATAGTTATCATTAACATTTCTGGTCATACGTGTGGAAAAGACAATACACAATGTTGTAGTTTTTGGCGGAGGAAGTGCTGGATTTCTCTCTGCCTTAGCATTAAAGGTGAAAATGCCAGCTTTGAACGTGGTCGTAGTCCATTCCACAACCATCCCCATAATTGGAGTGGGTGAAGCGACTACCGCTTGGATACCTTGGTTTCTGCATCAGTACTTAGAATTAAATCGAGAGCAATTTTATGAAGAAACCCAACCTATTTGGAAACTAGGAATTAAGTTTATTTGGGGAGATTCTAGCCAGTCTCACTTCAACTATCCTTTTGTGACTCATCTGGCAGATAAACTCAGTGTTTTGAGCAAAAGCACTGCTTACTATTGCCTTGATTCAACGACAGAATCCAGCCTTTACTCACTGTTGATGGAGCAGTACAAGTCGCCTTGCTTCCGTAGAGAAAATGGGGATTTCGTAGTTGATGAACGCTTTGGATACCATATTGAAAATGTTAGTTTCGTTTCTTATTTAGAAAGAAGAGCAACAGAAATTGGTATCAAGATTATTGATAAACCTGTTGTAAATATTGAAGTCGCCGAAAATGGCTATATTCGCCAACTAAAGTTTGATGATGGCACAATGCAGGCTGGCGATCTATTCGTCGATTGTTCTGGTTTTCGCTCGGCGTTGCTAGGAGATATTCTGCAAGAACCCTTTTGCAGTTTTGCCAGTAGCTTGTTTTGCGATTCTGCTGTCACAGGCACATGGATGCGAGATGATGCAATCAACCCCTTCACAACTGCCCAAACTATGCAGAGTGGCTGGTGTTGGCAAATTGATTTGCCGGATAAAGTCAACCGTGGCTATGTATATTCATCCGCTTTTATCAATGATGATGATGCTCTACAAGAGATGAAACGTCACAATCCTCTGATGAGTGATGAGCATAGTCTTATTAGGTTTAAGTCAGGACGACATCAACGATTCTGGGTAAATAATGTCGTCGCTGTGGGCAACGCTTCCGGTTTCGTAGAACCTCTAGAATCGACAGGATTACACATGATTGGTGAAACCATCAAATTTGTGTGCGATGTGTTGATTGATTCCGACCAGCAACCCACCCCAGCATTAATTAATCTTGCGAATCGAGCGATCGCCCAAAAGTGGGATGATATTCGTGATTTTTTATCGATTCACTTTAAATTCAATCGCCGAGTAGAATCAGAATTCTGGCAACACTGCTGGCATCAAACTGATATTGGTGATGCAGAAGCAATAGTAGACTTTTTTCAACACAATGGCCCATCAAGCATTGGTCAAATTCTGCTCCGCCCCAATAGTGTTTTTGGATACAACGGTTATCTGAATCTGCTCATGGGTCAACGAGTGGCTACGAAGTATCAATGCCACAATGACACTTTAGATTTAGATCGTTGGCGACAAATCCAAAACTATTTCACCAAGCAGTGTACTAACGCCTTATCAATCCATGAGGCGATTCAGGTTGTTAAAGAAAGAAAATGTCAATGGCTGACTTCATAAATACCATTCCCCAAGTGCCTCGCCTTAACCCCAATGCCCATTTAATCCTCAGTGAGACGGGTGAAGTTTGTAGCTGGGTGGGCAATGAAGCATTCGTCCTCGAAGGCATTGGTGCTAACACCATCCGCGAACTGCTGGCGCTGATCGATGGAGTGCGATCGCTTGAGGCAATTTATGCTGAACTTGCAAATTCTTACGATCGCAACTATTTACATGAGATCGTCTTGGCTTTAAGTAAGTTGCATATCGTAGAGGAAGTAGTAACTGCAACTGCACCCCCAAATTATGATTGGGAATTGCCAATAGTCCCTGAACAAGTACGCCAAAAGGCGATCGCTATTTTAGGCAATCACCAGTTACTCGATACTCTCAATCAAACCTTTGCTACCGCAGGTTTTCAAAATCACCGCGCTTTGTCATTCACAGATTTTGCTTCCTGTCAAACGCCGGAATTTCTCGCCATTCAGCAAGAACGGATACTTCTCAATGGCTCTTTGAAAGTGTCTGAAAATAGTCTAGACGCTGTGAGTGTTTCTGGGCTATGTGAACTCTTTCAAGAATTCGACTTTGTAATCTGTGCTTTGGAAGGTGTACCGTATCAAGCACTATTTGATGTCAACAAGTCAGCCCTAGCCAGTGGCACACCGTGTTTATTTGTCACTGCTTCCCCAGAAACAGCACTCATCGGCCCAACAGTCATTCGGGGAACCGCTTGTTTTGGTTGTCGAGTCATTACCTTAGAAGCTATTCCATCGGTTTTACAGGATATTTTGCCGCAACTGTCAACCCCCATCCTTGCCCAGGCAGATAGTCCACTTTTGCCTTCCATAGCGCAGGCTTGTATTAAAGAAGCGATTTCCATCTTAGGTTTGAACTTAACGCCAACTCGCGCAACCAGCGTTGTGAAAATTAGTCGGCAAGGCGATGCCTACGGCGGGCTATGCCTACGCACCGTCAAGCGGCTACTTCCTAGTGGTGAATGTCAGGAGTGTACATCGCAATTAGATGAACCGTTGGGAGTGCTACAACGAACTGCGATCGCTGCGGCTGCCCAAGAAATCGGTCGGATCTGGCCGAACTCACCCAATGCTACAATCCGTGCAGCAGCCGATCCTTACCAAACGGTGGGCATTTTGGGTGGTGGTACAGCTGGTTATCTCACGGCTTTAGCCTTTCGCGCTCTCAGACCAGATATCAAGGTGACTTTGCTGGAATCGAGTGCTATCCCGGTGATTGGTGTGGGCGAGGCAACTACTCCTGAACTCGTTAAGTTTCTCCATAGTCCCCGCTTTTTAGGGCTAGACATCGTTGATTTTTATCAGCGCGTGCTTCCTACATGGAAGCTGGGAATTAAGTTCCAGTGGGGACTACCCGGTGATTATGAATTTACGTTTCCGTTTCAGCGCGGACGCTTGCTAGAATCGCTTCTCTATGATTCAACGCTGAATAATCAGTCATTAGGGGCAATGCTGATGAGTGGCGATCGCGCTCCCATTTTTGATCGGGGCGATGGTACTCCGTTGTCTCTACTTCACCAGATTCGCTGGGCGTATCACCTCGATAATCGGCGGTTTGTTCGTTATCTACAAGAGGAAGCGATCGCTGCCGGGATACAACATATTGATGTGCAAATTTCTGATGCCCAGATGTCTGCCGATGGTGAAACCATTAGCCATCTAATCGCTGAGGATGGGCGTAAACTAACTTACGATTTATATATTGATTGTTCCGGCTTTCGCTCGATGTTGCTAGAGCAAAAACTTGGCTCAAAATTCGTGAGTTACCAAGATACCCTCAGCACCGATCGAGCGATCGCTGCTACCGTCCCTCATAATGGCACCATTAAACCTTACACTCTCGCCGAAACCATGAACAATGGTTGGTGCTGGAATATTCCTTTTGAGGATGCCGATCATCGGGGATATGTGTTTTCTTCAGCATTTTGTAGTGCCGATCAAGCCCTAGAGGAAATGCGTGCCAAAAATCCGGGGATGGGCGATCCTTGGCTTGTGAAGTTTCGTTCCGGGCGGCATGAGCATTTTTGGAAAGGCAACGTTGTGGCGATCGGCAATTCTTATGGGTTTGTCGAACCGTTAGAATCGACAGCCATCCACATGATCGTTCTCGAATTGGAACTCCTACTTACCAACTTTCCAGCATCAAAGCAAGATGAGGGAGTGAAATCTGTACTCAACCGCAAAATTAGCGATCGTTGGGATGCCCTGCGTTGGTTTCTCGGAATTCACTACAAGTTCAATCGCCGTCTATCTACTCCCTTCTGGCAAGCAGCCAATAAAGACACAGATATCTCTGGCGCAGCAGAGCGATTAGCATTGTTTAGTGAGCGGGCCCCCTTATCTTATCGAAATTCGATGTTTTATACACTGCATCCGCCAGAGTTTTTCTCTGACGATCACTGCTATGACACATTATTAGCTGGGCAACAGGTATCCGCCCGCTTTGTGGAACCCGTCGAAGATTTAGCCACTTGGCAACGCCAACTCACAATTCTCAAAGGGCTAGCTAGCACTGCCATGCCCCAACATCAAGCCCTCTCCTGCCTGCGCGAAAAACGGCAAGATTTGCTTTACGACTTCGCAAAGCGCCGAGATAGTTGGTTACACACCTGGCTTCCTGCCTAAATAAGTGGGCAGAAAAATTTAAAAATATAAAAGTTAACTAGACGGATTTTAGACAGGATTACTGCAATTATTAGACTTCTTGCATTTGTCGGGGTGAGGGGGAAAAGGGTAAAGAAACTCAAAATCCTTTCCCCTTACCCTTTACCCTAAAAGTTAAAAGTGCAAAGATATATTTTTGCAAGATGTCTATTGCAATGATGTGAAAACTACCCGCGAATACCATTCACATAACCAGCCGTCAAATCATGCTGTGGTGAGGTAAAAATCTGTTCGACTGTACCATACTCGATTAATCTTCCCACTTCTGCTTGTACCCAAAACAGGGCAGCGTAATCGCCAATGCGTCTAGCTTGAGCGAGGTTGTGGGTGACAATTACCACTGTGTAACGTTCTCGCAAACTGGCAATTAAATCCTCAACTACCCCACTAGAAATCGGATCGAGGGCACTACAGGGTTCATCAAATAATAAAACTTCTGGTTGCAGAACTAAAGCACGAGCAATACACAAACGCTGCTTTTGTCCGCCAGACAGAGATAAGGCAGAGGTATGAAGTCGATCCTTGACTTCGTTCCACAATCCGACATCTTGAAGCGTGGTTTCAATCAGCCAATCAAGTTTTTCGCGGTTTTTGATCCCGTGTTCTTGTAGCCCAAATGCCAGATTCTTCCAGATTGAGAAGGGGAAAGGATTGGGTTTTTGAAAGATTGTACCCACACGCCGACGTAGGGCGATGCCTTCGGCGAGCGGAGCTAACGCATCTATCCGATGATTGAGAATTTCTAAACCATCTAAACGAATGCTTCCTACAACTTTGGTATGAGGTATTAAATCAGTCAAGCGATTGAGACAACTCAAAAAACTGGTTTTGCCACAGCCAGAAGGCCCCACCAGTGCAGTAATCTTACCTGCTGCAATCGGCATGGTTACGTCTGTAAAAGCAGCTTTTTTGCCATAATATAAACTCAGTTGCTCGGTTTGCATTGAAGGCAGAGATAACCGAGAATTTTGTGTAAGTTGCAATTTGTTCATGAAGATGTAATCCTCCTACCTAACCAAAATTGGGCTGTCCACGTTGCGGTACCATTTACCAGCAACAATAAAATCAACAACACCAAGGCAGAGGCGTAGGCGTTAGCATCCCCGCCAGCTACATTCATTGATAAATCGAAAATGTGAATCGATAGCGATCGCCCCGAATCGAGTAATGACTCTGGCATTCGATCTACATAACCACTGGTAAAAATCAGTGCGGCGGTCTCAGCGATCGCTCTACCAATTCCCAGCACTAAACCTACAACTAACCCAGGTGTCGCTGCTGGTAATAGCAGTTTCCATAATGTGGTGGTGCGTGATAATCCCAAAGCGGCTGCCCCTAATCGATACTCAGCCGGAACAGCCCGAAATCCTGCTTCTGTGGAACGAATCAGGATTGGCAACACCATACAAGCCAAAGTCAACCCACCGGACAAAATCGAAAAGCCCAATCCCAACTTAATCGAGAAAAAGGCGTTGCCAAACAAGCCAAAAACAATAGATGGTACTCCTGCCAACACATCCAAACTGCGACGCACTAAACGCCCAAAGATACTTTCAGTGGCTGTAAACTCGGCTAAAAATACGGCAGTACCAACACCAAGGGGGAGAGAAACCGCCATACAAACCCCCAATATCAGACAAGTAGAAATCAGAATTGGGGCAATTCCTCCCTCGCGTCCCGCATTTCGAGGTTCAGTTGTCAAAAATTCCCAGGAAATGTGCCCTACACCGTGCCACACGATATCGCCTAAAATCCAGCAGAAAACGGCACTAACAAATAAAGCGATCGCCCAAAGGACAAGGGTAGGTAGTGGAAGCGATTTTTTAGCCATAAATGTTTTTCCTGCTTATAACTTCGGCAACGCCTACTAAAGCGGCGATCGCCACCATCAGCAACAAGCCACTGACAAACAATGCTGAACGGTGATTTCCTGTGGCATAAGCCATTTCTAAAGCAATATTGGCAGTGAGGGTGCGAACGGGGTCAAATAAGCTTGTGGGTATTTGGACAACATTGCCACAAACCATCAAGACTGCCATCGTTTCGCCAATGGCCCGTCCCGTTCCTAAAATCAAACCAGAAAATATACCAGATTTAGCAGCCGTTAAAACAACGCTTCTGATTGTTGCCCAGCGAGAAATTCCCAAAGCAGCTGCACCCTGTAAATACTCAGTCGGGACTTCAGAAAAACTGGCTTGTGCTGTTAGGGCGTGTCATCAATTGAGCCAGATGACAGAAGCAGCCAGATAAATTGCACCTAGAAAGTTGGTTGCCCGTTTA
>NZ_JAVRBN020000062.1:0-27393 GCF_034531305.2 Nostoc sp. ChiQUE02 | reverse complement strand
TTTGGTGCCGTACTCTCGCCGATAACACACCCTACAGATACTTAGATTTTTTCAGAAATCAAATCGGATTCCTATAGGATGCTCAGGGCGATCGCTTTAGTTTATGTTTAGCCTTGAAAAGTTGTTTGTAGATCAACCAAAAGACGGCATAAAAACTAGCAAGAGCGGTAATACTACTACTCTACAAAGACGTGAAGACCGATCCAGCTAAAAGCTTACCTTTTTTTACAATGTCTTTGTGAGAGACTATTTGTCTCTCTATGCCTTGTGCGTCTAGAGTAGTTTCTCTAAAAGCCCGCCTATATGCAACCTACTAATCCTAACCAATTTACAGAAAAAGCCTGGGAAGCGATCGCCCATACCCCCGATATTGTTAAACAATATCAACAACAGCAAATTGAAAGTGAACACCTGATGAAAGCACTGCTAGAACAAGATGGTCTAGCAACTGGGATTCTCACCAAGGCGGGTGTTAACCTCCAAAAACTGCGCGATCGCACTGAACAATTTTTTCAACGTCAGCCGAAAGTATCTGGTAGCAGCAGTTCTGTCTACTTAGGACGCAGCTTGGATACACTTCTAGATCGAGCAGACGGATATCGCAAAGAGTTTCAAGACGAATATATTTCAATTGAACACTTATTGTTGGCTTACGCTAAAGATGACCGCTTTGGCAAAGCTTTATTCCAAGAGTTTGGTTTAGACGAAGGCAAACTCAAAAATATTATTAAACAAGTTCGGGGGAGCCAAAAAGTGACCGATCAAAATCCAGAAGGCAAATACGAAGCACTGGAAAAATACGGGCGTGACCTCACAGAAGCTGCGCGTAAAGGTCAACTCGATCCAGTGATTGGGCGAGATGATGAGATTCGTCGCACTGTCCAAATTCTCTCTCGCCGCACTAAGAATAATCCTGTGCTAATTGGCGAACCAGGTGTTGGTAAAACTGCGATCGCTGAAGGATTAGCACAGCGCATTATTGCAGGTGATGTACCCCAATCCCTCAAAGACCGCAAGTTGATTTCTTTAGATATGGGTGCTTTGATTGCAGGGGCCAAATTTCGGGGTGAATTTGAAGAACGCTTGAAAGCAGTATTAAAAGAAGTTACTGAATCTGGCGGTAATATTGTTTTATTTATTGATGAAATTCACACCGTTGTCGGTGCTGGTGCAACCCAAGGCGCGATGGATGCTGGTAACTTGTTAAAACCGATGTTGGCGCGGGGCGAATTGCGCTGTATTGGGGCGACAACTCTAGATGAATACCGCAAACATATCGAAAAAGATGCCGCACTAGAAAGACGCTTCCAGCAGGTTTATGTCGATCAGCCTAGTGTAGAAGATAGTATTTCGATTTTGCGTGGGTTGAGAGAACGTTATGAAAACCACCACGGGGTGAAGATTTCTGATAGTGCTTTAGTTGCCGCCGCTGTATTGTCGAGTCGTTATATTAGCGATCGCTTCCTCCCTGATAAAGCCATTGACTTGGTAGATGAAGCCGCCGCGAGATTAAAAATGGAGATTACCTCCAAACCAGAAGAACTCGACGAAATCGATCGCAAGATTCTGCAATTGGAAATGGAGAAGCTATCGCTACAAAAAGAAAGCGATGCCGCTTCTCGCGAACGCCTAGAAAGACTGGAAAAAGAAATTGCCGATCTCAAAGAAGAACAAAGAACACTGAATACTCAATGGCAGTCTGAAAAAGATATCATTGACAAAATTCAGTCTGTTAAAAAAGAGATTGAACGGGTCAACTTAGAGATTCAGCAAGCAGAACGCGACTACGACCTGAACCGCGCTGCTGAGTTGAAATACGGTAATTTAACCAGTTTGCATCGTCAATTGGAAGCAGTAGAAGCTGAATTGGCAAGCGCCCAAAGAAGTGGTAAATCACTATTACGGGAAGAAGTCACAGAAGCTGATATTGCCGAAATTATTTCTAAATGGACAGGAATTCCCATCAGCAAGTTGGTGGAATCAGAGAAAGAAAAACTGCTGCATTTAGAAGATGAACTGCACCGCCGGGTGGTTGGACAAGAAGAAGCAGTCACAGCTGTAGCGGATGCAATTCAGCGATCGCGGGCTGGACTGGCTGATCCTAATCGTCCCATCGCTAGCTTTATTTTCCTTGGGCCTACGGGTGTGGGTAAAACTGAATTGGCAAAAGCGCTGGCGGCGTATATGTTCGATAGCGAAGATGCGCTGGTGCGAATCGATATGTCGGAGTACATGGAGAAACACGCCGTCTCCCGGTTAATCGGTGCGCCTCCAGGATACGTGGGTTATGAAGAAGGGGGACAACTTACAGAAGCGATTCGTCGTCGTCCTTACTCAGTGATTCTCTTCGACGAAATCGAGAAAGCACACCCCGATGTATTTAATATCTTTTTGCAAATTCTTGATGATGGACGCGTTACTGATGCCCAAGGACATAAGGTAGACTTTAAGAACGCTATTATCATCATGACCAGCAACATCGGTTCGCAGTACATTCTTGATGTCGCTGGGGATAACGCCCACTACGACGAAATGCGCCGTCGGGTGATGGAAGCGATGCGGAATAGTTTCCGTCCAGAGTTCCTAAACCGGATTGACGAAATCATCATCTTCCACGGTTTAGATAAGAAAGAATTGCGGCATATTGTGCTGTTGCAAGTGGAGAGATTGCGGCAAAGACTTAGCGATCGCAAAATATCCCTCAAGCTCTCGGATAGTGCACTTGACTTTTTAGCAGAAGTAGGATATGACCCCGTATATGGAGCGCGTCCACTGAAGCGAGCGATTCAACGCGAGTTAGAAACTCAAATTGCTAAATCCATCTTGCGCGGCGAATTCAACGACGGCAACACCATTTTTGTAGATGTCCAAAATGAGCGTCTTTCTTTTAGTCGCTTACCTGTTGAGATATTTACTAGCTAATTCAGTAAGTAATATCCTCGCGCAAAGACGCAAAGTTAAACAAACGCGTCTTTGCGTTTTTTTGTGACATTTTTCACAAATTTAATAGTAGGAAAAATATTCTTGATAATTATATGAAATTTAATTATTTTTTGTACTTTATGCAAAAGAAAACTGCTGTATTATCAAGTCCGGTTAATCACTTATGATTACCACATCTGTGCAAAAATTGTAAAAGCTTCTTTTCCCCTGCTCCCTGCCCCCAGCAAGAACTGCGGTCTAAATGATAAGTCTTTACCCGAACACGATATATCGCATGGGCGCACAGCTAGCTGTGCGCCCTATTTTTGCCTGTGACATTGCTTTTATTGACTCTTACAAAGCACTTGTCGCATTTTACGCATGTTTGCAGGCAACTCTAAGTTCATTGCTTGTTGAATGAAAATTGATGGAATTGGAATAAGAGGTGTAGCTTGCACAGTGTAAGCGAGTATTGTGCCATTACCGCAATCTTTGAGTTCTAAATTGGCGTTAAAGTCCTCAAAAGTTCCTTTTTCCATACGAAATTGAATTTGCTGCCCCAACACTTCTGCAACGTTGAGATAAATTTCTACTTGAGCCGTGAAAAAGAAGAAGGCTTTTTGTGCTGCTTGATAGAGGCGTTTGACTTCACCTTTATGTACTACCTCACTTTTAGTGATATCGGGAAAATATTGCACCCACCGGGGATAATCAGTTAATTGCTGCCAAACTTGCGATCGCACCATCGGCAAATACATCCAGGCTGTCACAGCGCCACCCCATGTCTTGTGCGATCGCGTTTCTACCAAAATTTCACCCTGTACCAGCAAATTTTGCTTGTCTTGATTCCAAGCCATATCTGAACCTGCAATAATTGAGTCTGATATATAAGACGCAGACATAATGATTTAAGTTACTCCTCAACTCATCCACCTAAATGGAGTTGAAACTACAAGCCATAAAACTTGATTAGATCCAACCCATTAAATTTTAGTTCCAGTGTAATGCCTATCTTTTCCGGAAACAGTGATTTTTTGGTAATTATTTCAGTTACTTTACTGGAAAAAATGTGTTTCTTATCACTATTAACACAATTAATACTTAAATGAAGCTGATCGGAAGAATACTTGTAGATGAAAAACTGCATTGTTTACAGCTAGAATGGCACAAACACGACCTAATCTCAAGCACCTTATCTCAATGTTTGGATAGCATCTCTCGATTTTTACGTGTTATTTCTGATAAAACTGCAACTTTATCGTAACTTCATATCTTAATTATCAATATCAAGTGTAATGTCTGTTGAGTTGAGAGGAAAATTAGGTGAGTCAATCTTCTTTAAATCGTAGATTAATCCAGATTTTTGGTATTCTTCTCGGCGTTAGTGTCGCCGTCTGGGTACTGAGAGGCTTTGGTATTCTCACTTTTATTCCAGGTGGAATTATTTGGCTACTGCTACTAGGGGCGATCGCGATCGGGATTATCAGTTACGCTCAAAGGACATGGTGGCGTTTTTAAAATGACCAATGACAAATGACTAATGACAAATGACTCCGCGAAGCGGTTTGATTTTCATGCCGTAGTCTCGTTTAAGAATTGTAGCCTGCCTATTTTGACTCACTGCCAAAAGTATTTAATAGTGAAGCAATGCCAACTATTTATTAGGGGAAACGAACATGGCAAAGTATATATGTAGTGTTTGCGGCTATGAATATGACCCAGAAGTAGGCGATCCAGATAGCGACATAGCATCGGGAACAGTGTTTGAAGATATACCGGATGATTGGTCATGTCCAGTTTGCGGTGCCACAAAAGACCAATTTGAACTGGTTGAAGAGTGAAAATAACGGCTAGCCTAGTAAAGTACGTGCTATTGAGAAATTTTAGAATTTGCTACCGTTACGAATCGTAGTTATTGGGGGTGGGGCAGCAGGATTTTTTGGCGCGATCGCTTGTGCTAAAGCCAATCCTGGTGCCCAAGTTACTTTACTCGAAGCCAGTCGCCAACCCCTAGCGAAAGTGCTAATTTCTGGTGGCGGACGCTGTAACGTCACTCACGCTTGCTTTGATCCTGAGGAGTTAGTGCAAAATTACCCCAGAGGTGCAAAAGCTTTGCGGGGTGCTTTGACTCGGTTTGGGCCTCAAGATACAGTAGCTTGGTTTGCTGCTGGTGGAGTCTATCTAAAAACTGAAGCTGATGGCCGGATGTTTCCTGTAACCAATACTTCAGAAACCATTGTGGAATGTCTGATTAAAGCGGTGGCGACATCTGGGGTAAAACTCCGTATCGGTACACCTGTCACTTCAGTGAAAACCTTAGCAGATGGGGGTTTTGATATTATTCTGAAGTCGGAAGAGACGATTAAATGCGATCGCCTACTTCTGGCGACCGGCAGTAGCCTTGCGGGTTATAAAATTGTCCGAGAGTTAGGTCATCAAATTGAACCGCCAGTACCCTCGTTATTTACCTTTAACATTGTCGATCAAAAGCTGCGGGAATTGGCTGGAGTTAGTGTTAACCCTGCTCAGTTACGGTTATCTGCGGGCGGAAAATCCCAATTACAACAAACTGGGCCATTGCTAATTACCCACTGGGGTTTAAGTGGTCCCGCAGTTCTGAAGCTTTCTGCTTGGGGTGCGAGAGTTCTGCACGAAAGCCGCTATCAAGCCAGATTACTGATTAATTGGCTGCCTGATTTGCAACAAGAACAAGTGCGAGAAAAAGTTTTAGCAGTTAAGGATGAATGGGGAAAAAAAGCGATCGCATTGCATCGCGGCGTCGATCTACCCCATCGTCTCTGGCAATATATCATTGCTCGTGCAGGCATTACCACAGAAGACCGTTGGGCAGAAATATCTAGTAAAACCTTAAATCAACTGGTGCAAGAACTTACTCAGGGACAATACTTAATCAATGGTAAAGGAGCCTTCAAAGAAGAATTTGTTACCTGTGGCGGTGTCAAGCTCAAAGAAGTCAACTTCAAGACAATGGAAAGTCGGTTAGTTCCTGGTCTTTATTTTGCCGGAGAAATCTTAGATATTGATGGCGTTACCGGTGGGTTTAACTTCCAAAGCGCTTGGACAACCGGTTATTTAGCAGGCGTGGCAATGGCGACTAGCCACGAATAGTCTGCCGATCCAAAATTGATGGATTTGGAGTGACACAAAGACGCGGAGATTTTTCTCCGTGTTAACCCGAACCCATTTACCAGTTCTTTAGGAACAAGCGATCGCTACTTAATTATATTTACTTATCAAAATTCTTATTAATCCTCCAGCATTTCCCACCTTGCCACTCTACATTCACACCAGCCACCCTAGAGAAGACAAATTTTTCTGGGTGTATTACTTTTTTCATAAAAAATATATGAATACTGATAAAAAAGCTGCGCCTGAAATTACGTTGCAGAGAAGCCAGTATATGCTGCATGGCTTTCCAGCACTTGGTATTCCTGATGAGGAGCGTGCTGTAAAATACTTCAGCCTGAATCCATTTCTACCAAATGTCCAGAACCGTTGCCCGATTGAATGTGCCTATTGTGTCTGTCATCAAGACCGTGACTGGCATCATTATCCACAAAACTTTCAGGATGTCTCATCTCCAGTTGACCTGCTCGATCTTTTGCTAGATTGCATTTTTGCTACTCAGGAGGGACAAAAGGGCTTTCCAATTTCACTGTGCGATTACTCTGACCCTTTTATTCCAGCCCATCGAGAACGCGTACTATCAATTCTGGATGCACTGATTGACCGCAAAGCTGCCAACATGGTCTACATAACTACCAAAGTCCATCCGGGTCAATCTTTTCTAGAACGCCTCAAAACAACTCTAGAGCGACCTCATTCACTTCGAGTCACTGTCTTTGTTAGTCTACCACCCTTGAAACCAGGCTATGAGCAAGCCTCAATTCAGAGTCGGGTACAGTTGTTGCAAGATTTAGTAAACCTAGGCATTCCCTGTTGTTGGTATCTGCGTCCACTGGTTGAAGAGTGGTTTGATGAAGCCTTAATGTGGCAATTAGCACGTACATTATTGCCTCATGTTTCCCGTCACGTTATTCTATCTGGGCTTGTGATGTCTGAAGAGATTGAAGCGAGTCTGTTAAAACAGGAATTAATCGTTCCAGAATGGGATCGTACACAACCAGGACGTAAGCAATACTTGTCATTGGAGTTTGAGTCCAAAGTGCGCTCAATTATCAGCACTGTTGCTAGCGAGCAAAATATTTCTCTCGGCCCGGTGATGGGACATCGGCTATGCGGTACTAACGGCAATCATGCCTATGGCTGCTTGATTTGCGCCAAACAAAACCGTTATTGCCAGCTTTTTCAACTTCATCACTATGGTGAAACGATTGCCGCCGAAGATAATCAACGCCTCAAGACGCTATTGAGACAAGATTCAGTGAAAGTAAGCTCACGAGAGCCATCAACAGAAGAATGTCAGTGAAGTAATCCAACCTGAAGCGAAACTAGAAACAGTCTGATTGCCTCACCGCTACGCGTCTACAAAATTATTGTATTGGAGCATAAAGAGGGAAAATTATCTTGCGATTGTAGATCAATTTTGAACACACCCAACAATGAAATTCAGCGAAATCCTCCGCCAATTTGGTGACGCGACCACCAATCATAGCCTGACTAGCAACCCAGAGCATGACCCAGAAATTACAGGGGTAACAGCCATTGATGAAGCTAGCATCGGTACTCTTAGCTATGTAGAAGGTGCAAAATTTGGGTCTTTTGTCGGCAAGACCAATGCTACTGCTTTAATTTTGCCCCGGGACGAAAAATTACAGTTGCTTGCAGACCAGAGAGGTATTGTCTGGCTAGCGACCCCAGATCCGCGATTATTGTTTGCCAAAGCGATCGCACTTTTTTACCAACCATATCGCCCCATCCCAGAAATTCATCCCACCGCCGTGATTCACTCCACCGCAAAAGTTGGTAGTGATGTTTACATTGGCCCCCATGCTGTGATTCAACAAGGGGTGGAAATTGGCAATGGCGCAATCATTCATCCCAATGTGGTGATTTATCCAGATGCCAAAATAGGCGATCGCACCACCTTACACGCCAACTGTACTATCCACGAACGCACCCACATCGGTGCAGATTGCGTCATTCACAGTGGTGCTGTCATCGGTGCAGAAGGCTTTGGTTTTGTTCCTACCCGCACTGGTTGGTTAAAAATGGAACAATCCGGCTATACAGTTTTAGAAGATGGCGTGGAAGTTGGCTGCAACAGTGCCATTGACCGCCCAGCAGTTGGAGAAACACGGATAGGTCGCAATACAGTAATTGATAACTTAGTGCAAATAGGTCATGGTTGCCAAATCGGTGCTGGCTGTGCGATCGCAGGTCAAGCTGGCATGGCCGGAGGTGTTAAACTGGGAAATCGCGTTATTTTAGCTGGACAAACAGGAATAGCCAATCAAGTGAAAATGGGAGATGGGGCGATCGCATCTGCTCAAAGTGGAATTCACAGCGACGTTCCACCAGGAGAAATTGTCTCTGGAACTCCAGCCGTTCCTCACAAAATGTATCTCAAGGTGTGCGCTGTTTATAGTCGCCTGCCAGATATCTATCAATCGCTAAAACAATTGCAACGTCAATTCAAAAATAGCAATGATTAAGGGACTTCCAACTAAAAAAATATCCTATTGCTGTGGAGGCAGGGGGGCAGGGAGCAGGGAGCAGGGGGAGAAAGAAAAATCTTATCTGAGTAAATTTGGATAATTTATTTTCTGGAAGTCCCTAAGCTGCTGCTGTAATGGAATTAAATCCCCGACTTTTTAAAGAAATCGGGGATTTTGGGCAGCAACTTTATATAAGGGAACTCCAAAAAATGGCGTTGCAAAACAGTGGGATGATTTGGCAACTTCTAAAATTCCCCCCCTGCTAACTCCGCGATTGATTATTTTTTATTCGGAAGTCCCTATTAAAAGCGTTAGATAGTGAACGTAATCCCAGGAGTGAGCGCACTCAAACTGACATCCTCGGCCACAGCAATAACATCACCGAAAGCGGGTGCTCCGAAGAAGATTACCGTATCTAAGATTGATGAGGAATTTGTAAAAGTACCAGTACTAAACTTTTGCTGTACAAATGTGTAATCGCTAGCGGAACCGCGAAGATTGAGCTTGTCCCCATCTGTTAAAGAGAAATCTGTGATAATAGCATGACCAGCTTGCCGATAGGAGCTATTTAGGCTGAAGTTATCAACAGATTGAACTCCTTGAAATAGAACTCCTCCTGTTAAAACATCTATCTCTCCGGTATTAAAGCCACCACTACCAAAGAGGGTATCATTACCCGCGCCTCCGACAAGTGTGTCATTGCCAAGATCGCCATTTAGGACATCGTTACCTGCGTTTCCCTCAAGGCGATCGTTGCCAAATCCACCCGATAGTACATCGTTACCGCTACCGCCTAGCAGAATATCACTGCCATCTAAACCACGAAGAAATACGTTGACATTTTGGTTGGTGCGACTGGCATCTATGCGATTGTTGCTAGCGCCTCCTTGGATTTCGACGTTTTCAATATTTTGGAGGGTATCAGTACCTGTGGCTGAGTCATCGAGATTGGCAAAGGGGCCAAATTTGCCACCTTTGAGTTGGCTTTTGTTTGGGTCATTGACAAATGAGAACATTTCAAAGTTATTGTCGCCCTGTATAAATAGGAAGTCCTCATCTCCTCCCCCGATGTATTGGTCATCACCCGCTCCATCAAAGGCACTATCGGAAAAACTATCCCTCCCGGCTCCACCTTGGAGGAAGTCATTCCCTTCTCCACCATTAAGATTATTATCGTCATTTCCACCGATAAGGGTGTCATTGCCATTATTGCCACGGAGAAAGTTAAATCCCGTCCCTCCTACTATGCTGTCATTACCATCACCACCGTTGATCTGGTCAAGACCACGGCTACCTATGATGGTGTCATTACCTGCACCACCAAAGAGAAAGGTTCGCCCTGACAACAGAGCCTGAGACGCATTAATCGTGTCATTACCCGAAGTACCAGTAAGCCGGACATTCTCTATCTCAGAAAACTGGTGGGCTAAATTACCAACGAACAGCTGATTATTGGTCAAGAAATAATTTGATGCAAGTTCGACACGCAGTTCATCATCACCTGCACCCCCAATCAGGGTATCGCCAACATCACCTATAGTCGGAAAGTTCCCGTTTTGAGCGATGAGAATATCTTTACCTGCACCGCCATTAACGAGATTGTTTCCAGTCCCACCAGAAAGGCTGTCATTGTCATCGCCACCGTTGAGAGTGTCGTTACCCGTGCCACCATCAAGGGTGTCTCTGTTGAATCCACCATCGAGGAAGTCGTTACCAAGTCCCCCTGATAGAGAATCATTACCAAAGTTGCCTATTAGAGTATCATTGCCCCCGCCACCAAAAACCGTATCATTACCCGTCAGAGCATCGATTTTATCGTTTGCTGCATCAGCTATAATTTTGTCGTCAGCAGGGGTTGGGGTTCCACTAATAATCGCCATAATTTTGTATATCCTTTGATTTAGTTGTGAGTTTGAGTGTTGTTTACCTGATTTTGGCTTGAGACAAATTTCTCAACAAAGTTAGATTTGTCTAATGCCAAATAACTGCGGTTGCTGTTATTACTAGGTTCTCTCTTGAACTCAAAAAGGTAAATGTGGATAATTTAAGGAGTTTAATTTCAATAAATTAAACGACACCAGAGGTCAATTAAGGTTAAGTAAGTAAATTTAAGGTGAGTAATCTTTGCTGAATCAGTCCAAGTCTTGATTTCAGCCATTTGAATATTATTTGTGGAAAAATCTGGAAAGTTGAAAATTCGGACTGTAGCTCTATATATAAATAGTTGTGATTCATCCATGAGCAATGGACTTTGAAACAGCATTCAAAATATTAGATGCAGCAATAGTTGCTCAGACAAAAAGACATCTGAAAGATATTGAAGTAACAATATTGCGTAGCTCTTGGCAAGGGAAGAAGTATGACGAGATAGCCCAAACTCATGGCTACACTACCGAATACTTACAGCATGATGTTGGCCCTAAGTTATGGCAGATGCTATCAGCAGCATTTGGCGAAAAGGTCAGTAAAAAGAATTTTCAAGCAGCATTAGAGCGGCAGCGCCTTTCCTGGACTGCATCACCAAAGCGGTTTGAGGCTATTTTACAGCCTCAGAAGCTGATGTCATCTTCACAACTAACAATGGAGAAAACGACATCCAATAATTCAGTTATTGAAGGAAATAGGGAAGCATTACTAAGCACAGACGCCAATGAACAACCCCAACTGAATACAGAAGCAGAATTCCCTGTAGGTCAAGTCCCTCTCACTTCTAGCTTTTATGTTGAACGCCCTCCTATTGAAGATCGCTGTTTTCAAGAAATTTTGCAGCCAGGTGCTCTAATTCGCATCAAAGCATCTAGGCAGATGGGCAAAACCTCGCTAATGGCAAGGATTCTTGATGAAGCTAGAAAGCATGGCTGTCAAACAGTATCCATCAGCTTCCATTTAGCAGATAAAGCAGTTTTCACTAGCTTGGATACATTTTTACGCTGGTTCTGTGAAAGTGTTGGTAGGAAATTGAAGCAGCTTCATCAGTTAGATGATTACTGGAGCATTTATGGCAGTAAGGATAAAACCACCGCTTACTTTGAAGAGTGTTTGTTAGAAGAAATCGACAGCCCATTAGTAATTAGCTTAGATGGTGTCGATCGCATTTTTCCCCATCGTGACATCGCTGAAGACTTTTTTAACCTGTTACGAGCTTGGTATGAGTATGCAAAGTATGGCGATCGCAGCAGCGAACTCTGGAAAAAACTCCGGCTAGTTTTGGTACATTCCAAAGAAGTATATATTCCGTTAAATATCAATCAATCTCCCTTTAATGTTGGGTTGAGCATTGAATTACAAGAGTTTAATCAAGAACAAGTCCAAATTTTAGTTGCGCGTCATCAAGGGCTAAATTGGACTGATGCTCAAATCGAAAAACTGATGGACATGGTAGGAGGACATCCTTATTTAGTCCGGCTAGCTCTTTATCACGTTCAACATCAAGACATTACACTTGAGCAGTTATTGCAAACAGCCCCAACTGAAGCTGGAATTTACAGTGATCATCTCCGAGGGCATTTGTGTAATCTCGACGATCATCCAAATTTAGTGGCAGCTTTTAGCCAGGTGGTGAAGAGTTTAGTACCGATAGAATTAGATTCGGAGTCAGCGTTTAAATTACACAGTATGGGTCTAGTGGTATATTGTAATGACAATAAAGTGATGCCACGCTGCAATTTGTACCGCCAATATTTCCAACATCGCCTCAGTTAGAATGCATTCGACGAGCAAAGCAGAAAACTCGCCTTACAAATATCAAGTCGGAGGGAGTTTACAAATTGATGCTCCTAGCTATGTGCAGCGACAAGCCGACAAAGATTTTTATGATGCACTAAAAGCTGGAGAATTTTGTTATGTCTTCAACTCGCGGCAGATGGGCAAGTCCAGCCTGCGAGTGCAAACAATGCGTAAACTGCAAGCAGAGAGTATTGAGTGTGGCGTTATCGACATTACGGCAATTAGTAGCCAGGATATCACTCCATCTGAGTGGTATTTGGGTGTACTGCGGAGGCTGGCGCGTAGCTTTATTCCCAAATTCAAAGTACTGGCTTGGTGGAGCGATCGCTCTGGACTATCACCAGTGCAACGCTTGAGTGAGTTTATCGAGTCAGTGCTGCTGCTAGAAGTGTCTCAAAATATTGTGATTTTTGTAGACGAAATTGATAGCATTCTCAAATTAAACTTCAAGGATGATTTTTTAGCTTTGATTCGGGCTTGTTATAACAAACGAGCCGATAATCCAGCTTACCAACGCCTTACCTTTGCGCTGCTAGGGGTAACAACTCCCTACGATTTGATTCAAGACAAACACCGGACACCTTTTAACATTGGTCGAGCAATTGAACTAAGCGGCTTCCAATGGCATGAAGCTCAACTATTAGCTGAGGGATTAGTGGGTATTGGTAATCCTCAGATAGTGTTGCAAGAGATATTAGCTTGGAGTGGTGGCCAACCTTTTCTCACTCAGAAACTTTGCCAGTTAGCGATGGCTACGCCAACACCTTCTCTGCGAGACGCTACGCGAACGGCGATCGCATCTTCTCCCATTCCACCAGATGGTGAAGCAGAGTATGTTGAGAAACTGGTACGTTCTCAAATAATTGACAACTGGGAATCTCAAGATGAACCGGAGCATCTGAGGACGATTCGCGATCGCATTTTTTATCGGCACACTCAGCAATTGCTGGAGCTTTATCAGCAAATTTTGCAAACAGGCCAAATCACAGCAGATAGCAGTCCTGAGCAAATGGAATTGCGGCTATCAGGATTGGTAGTTAAGCAGCAGGGTTTATTAAAAGTTTATAACCGCATTTATGCTGCTGTTTTTAATCAAAATTGGGTTGATAAAGCCTTATCAAGCTCACAATCTGGAGAGCGATCGCCTCAAACATTGCCCCGCAAGCGCCGTCTTCAAACTGCGCTTGTTTTAAGTGTGCTTGTAACAGCCTTGGTAATGGGAGTGCGACATCTGGGATTACTACAAGCTGTTGAGCTAAAAGCTTTTGATCAATTGCTGCGGCTGCGTCCTAGCGAACAACCAGATCGTCGTCTTTTGGTAGTGGCGATCGCTGAAGATGATTTTCAGCTTCCAGAACAGCAGCAGAGAAAAGGATCGCTCTCAGATCGAGCACTCGCTCTCCTTGTGCAGAAACTAGAGCAGTATCAACCACGAGCCATTGGCTTAGATATTTATCGTGATTTCCCCGTAGACTCCAGTGAGGCACCTTTAGCCAATTGGATGCGGCGTAGCGATCGCTTCATTGCTATTTGCAAAGTCAGCGAACCTGAAGTTAATGAACCTGGCGTTTCACCTCCTCCAGAAATTCCGACAGCGCGTCAAGGCTTTAGCGATTTTGTTAAAGACAGCGATGGTATTCTCCGCCGCCATTTGATCGCGATGAAACCAAGCAGTTCATCCCCTTGTACTACCCCTTACGCCTTCAGTGCTCAACTGGCATTTCGTTATTTAGAGGCAGAAGGTATTTCTGTCAAGTACACCCAAAAAAAAGATTTGCAGATTGGCCAAGTTGTGTTTAAGCGATTGCGTTCACACATGGGTGGCTATCAACAACTGGATGACTGGGGCTATCAAATATTCCTAAATTACCGTTCCTTTGACTCTCCCTTAAAGGCTGTCGAGCAAATCACCTTAAAAGATGTGCTCAGGGGTGCGATCGATCCCAAAATCGTGAAGAATCGCATTGTACTTATCGGCATTACTAACCAAAGTGCCGGTGATTATTTTTCCACCCCTTACACTACCGTTCAGAAACAGGAAATGCCAGGAGTTATTGTTCATGCTCAAATGGTGAGTCAAATACTCAGTGCAGTTTTAGATGGACGAACTCTGTTATGGGTTTGGCCAGTTTGGGGTGACGCTTTGTGGATCTTTTACTGGTCGGTTTTTGGCGGGATATTGGCATGGCGCATTCATAATTCCTGGCTTTTAGGACTGGCGGTAATTGCTGTAATTGGGGTTATATCTGCAAGTAGCTTTATTATGCTCCTGCAAGACATTTGGATACCGTTAATTCCTGCCGTGCTAGTTCTGGTCGTTACAAGTAGTAGTGTAGTCATCTTCAGCCTTTCTCAAAGCAGTAACATTTGATTTCTTCTCGCCGACTTATTTACTAAAAATGAGAAAGCAAACTGGGGTTTACTTGCGGAAAACACCGAAATGAGAAAGCGTTTAGAGAAAATGAGAAAGCAAACTGGGGTTTGCTTGGGGAAAACACCAAAATGAGAAAGCAAACAGGAATTTTGATAAAGTAATCAGCAAAATATCAATAACTTTTCGGTAGTATCGCCTAAGCTTTACGAAAATACCTTTCATGCTTTTGAATATCTAAATAGCTTTCATCAATCCGCTGATTATGCTCATCTTAATATTTATCAAATTGGAAACTTGCTAATGTAAATAGATGAATTTAGATATTCGACAGCTTAAGCTTGCTTTTGTAATCAGTTTAGTATCGCTATGCTTCACGCCAGTACAAGCACAGCCTGTAAAATCTGAAATTCTTGCATCGTGGATTTTTAACACACCTCCTCCCCCAGATGACATTAACGCACCTGGTAATCGCGTTGGAGGAGGAAAGCGTGGCTGCGAAAACATCGACAAGCAACTTACTACATCTAAAGAAAAGCTACTGACAGCATTAGTTCCGGTTTATCAGTTCCCAAATGCGGAATTAGTCTTTGGATTAACGATTACCTCTCATCCAACTTTTTGGTTTTACGTTCCTGATGTAACCACATTTTCCACAGAGTTCGTGCTACAGAATGAAGCAGGGCAGACTGTATATCAAAGGCCTGTTTCATTATCTGGGACGCCAGGAGTTGTTAGCATCTCTCTGCCATCGACAGCTTCCTCGTTAGAAATTGGTAAGCGTTATCATTGGTATTTCAATATTTACTGTCATCAACAACAACCACCTGTTTTTGTTGATGGTTGGATAAAAAGAGTCGAACCCAACGCTGTTTTAAAAAGTCAGTTAGAAACAGCAACACCAAAACAGCGCGTTGCTCTTTATGCCACTAATGGTATTTGGTACGAGTCTCTCACTGTTGCAGCCGAACTTCGCCGCATAGACCCGAAACGTACTGATTGGACTACCATCTTGCAAGCTGTTGGTCTGAATAATATTGTTTCAGAACCGATAGTAGACTGCTGCCAATAGTTTTCAGGAGGCAGGAGTTCGGTTAAGACAAAAGACGCGATGAATCGCCGTCTCTACAATAATCGGTCTTTCGTCTTGACGGCGATTTATCGCATCTTTAGCGATCTAGAATTTTCATCAAAAAACCTTAACCGAACCGTATTGGGAGTAACCCACGTTTAAAAGCGTGGAATTAAAGTAAGGATGCCTTGTATCTTGCTGTGCTCTAATCGATACAATTCTTCTTTTTAAACTGAGTTTTATAGCCAGAACTATGGTTCCAAAGCTTGTCGAAAGGAAGCTTTTATTCATAATTCTTTCCTCCTGCCTTCTCTTATAACCAATTGCCTAGTAAGACGTAAGGTGCCCAAAATATTGGATGTTGGTACTTAGGGTTTTTTAATAATACTAGTTGGGCTTGACGGAGTGCTTCGGCTTTAGTCAGCTGTTTACTAATTAATTCTCCGTAGAACTGACTCATCAGTTCTGCTGTAGATTTATCATCCACATTCCACAAAGAAGCAAGGGTACTGCGTGCCCCCGCCCGCACAGCTATCCCAGCAAGTCCCAAAGCAGCGCGTTTATCTCCAGCAGCAGTTTGGCAGGCGCTAAGAACAAGTAATTCGATCGCATTCGGTTCCGTATCTCGAATCCGAAGTAGGTTATCTAATTGATTGACGTTGATCCGACCATCCCAGGTGAGAATAAACGTCTCCTCTGCTTTGGAACTAAACTGACCGTGAGTTGCCAGGTGGACTACAGAGAAAAGAATAGAATTGATTTCTTTTTGGAAAGTTTTGCTGGTAAATTCTTGATTAAGAAGCTCTGTAGTGGGCACTTCTGACTGAATTTGATTCAACTCAAGCGCCACATTGCTGAGGGCAGAAAAGCCCTGGCGTGCTTCAGTAATTCCGGCAGTCAAAACTTTTAGTTGTTGCTGTGATAAAGGCTTTGGGGCTAATAACTGCAACCCTGGAGTCAAAGCGATCGCATATTTCTCAATTAGATATTGTTGACCGTCGTAAAGGGCAGCCATCGGAATATTTCGCAAGGAACCATCCAGAACAAATACCAAAGTTTTGATTTGGGATTTGGCTAAGTTTTTCTCCACTGGTTGCAGCAGCCAATTATATACCTGCTGAGATAATGACCGAGTTTCTTGCAGTGTGTGAGGTTTGATCAATTCTTGTCGCAATTGCTCTAAGGTTCTTTCTACTTCACTTGCAGTGATGGTGGTTTTATAATGGCGCAACGGTTGTTGAGGTAACTTGAGAATAACTTCTAGTTTGTCTGCCAAAATAATTGGATAGATAACTGCCGCAGTCGGATCTTTTTGATCGATAACAGAATCAATTTGTATTGGTCTTCCCTGTAAGCAAGCAACTCGAAAGAAGTTGTCCAATTCAGCTAGTTGTAGGGATTCAATGACAGCACGGGCTTGGATGAGGTTGTCTTGGCTTTTTTGGGAACTTCCCTCTGATTGCAACAGCAAATTGACTAACTGCCGATAGATTGGCTCTACTTCATCTCGGAAAGAAAACTGCACCTCTGGATTAATTGCAACTAAATCGTTCCGCAGAGACTGAAGGATTTTAACTGATTCGGTGTAAGCTGCGATCGCTCCCTGAATATCTCCCTGTGCTTTCAGCAACCGTCCTAACTGCCATTGCCAACGATAGGTAATATCTGGCACATTGATGGCTTGAGATAAAATTAGAGCTTGCTCGGTAAGGTCTTGGGCGCTACGAAATTGTTGAGTCTGTTCGTATAATCCTCCCAAATTTCCCAGGGCATAAGCAACTGAGCGCTGGTCTTGTAAATCTCTGGCTTGTTGAACTGCGATCGCCAAAAGCTGGGCAATTTCTTTCACATCGTGCCCGTCTACGCGTTTTGCTGCTAGTTTCATGAGACTTTGGGCAAAATTAATCCGAGCGTAAACTCCCTGGCGACTGGAGGGCAAATTCGCGATTTGAGCTTGAATTTGAGACACCAAACTTTGGGCAGCAGTTAATTGATTTTCATCCAGCAGTAGGTGAAGTTGATTCAAATCAGCTTGGATGCGTGTAGTTAACGAAGTAGATGTAGCAGCAGCCTGTTGATAGTAATTTAGAGCAGCTGGTGTCTCTTGCTGGGCTGTGGCGGTGTTGCCTAAACTGAGCCAAGTTTCACTGATTGCTTGAGGAGATGGCGATGCCAGTTCGCTTTGAGGCGATCGCATTCGCGTTGCTACTTCTAAACTTTGCAGCAAAATCAGTCGAGATTGTTTTAAATCGCCGACAACTCGGAGTACATTGCCCAAGCTACGCAATCCTGTAGCTTTGAGAGTTGAGTCTGGTTGGTTTTGCAGGTTTTGGTTAATCTCAGTTAATGCCTTCTGGGCTTGACGATAATTTCCTAAAGTTTGCCAAGCTTGAGCAGAGTTAATCTGGCTACGGATTAATCTCGTCTTGTCGTCTATTTGTGCATAAATTGCAGCTGCCTGTTGCCAGGTATTTAAAGCTGATTCAGCTTTTCCCTGCGCTAACTCTAGTCGACCTTGAATATCTAAAGCTTGGGCTAAGATTTGCGATAGGGAAGCTCCTTCTTCAGAACCTTGCTTGGTAGAAGTGCCGATATTTTGTTGAGTTTGTAATAAGTTTAGACTTTGGGCGTGAAGCGAAGCGATCGCATTGCCAATCGCTTCACTTGCTTTAGACCACTGTCCTAATTGCTGATAAGCCAAGGAAAGATTGCTCAAACTCATGGCTTGCTTGAGTTTATCCTTTTGAGCTTTGAAAGCAATATATGCCTGTTCAAAGACTAAAGATGCCTCATTAAACTGTTCTGCTTCATATAAGTTTCTGCCCTGTTTAAATAACTCATCAGCATTAGGTACACCTTGAATAATGGAGTTTTGGGCAGTCATCAAGGCGAAGGTGGGCGATAATAGGCTAGTGCCTAAGAACACAGTCAAAAATATCAGTATTCCCCAACGATGCACCTGATTTTTTACGTCATATAGAAAAGCCCACGAAAAACCTAACGCCCTAACCCCGTTCCCGATGCGGGAACGGGGAAAATTCAAAGTCTCTCTCCTTTTAGGAGAAAGATTTAGAGAGAGGTTTTTCAGATACCGTGAAAAGTCAGAACGATGCCCTCCTCTGTGCAAATATTTCCACAAACGGCGGATTTTACAGAAAAATAAAAATTGTTTTCTGTTCACGTTCTTGCCCTCGATGCGCTTTGCGTCTTTGCAAAAGATACGTGGTGAGCTGCTCCTCCCACCCAGCTTAAAGTTCTTAACGAAGCAAATGCGATCGCCTGACCCTAGCAATGCATCTAGTTGCGCTGTTGCCACACATTGCACGATTCTGGAGTCAACCCAGAATTATTGGGGGTGATGATAGGCGCAGAGGCTATGAGTTGTACCTCACCATTCTTACCTATTACCCACCCCTGAGCTTCTATTACAGGAGCAGGCTCAGGAGTAGTTGCATTTGTGGAAACAGTTGAACTAGAGTGGTTCTCTGCTTTAGGGTTAAGAGCAATCAAATCTACCTCAATCGCATCACTAGCAAGTATCTCGCTAGGATTATCTGGTAATCCACCCCGTCCTGTAATCACAAAACTACCAGTTTGTCCACTTCTGGGAGCACAACCCTGAGCGATTTGCTGCGAAGCATCAATCAGATTTACAGGCAGTTCCACTAATCCTCGGTTGAGATCGATATCAGGTATATTAAGTTCTACAGTCCCGCTAAATTCAGGACTTGCTCCTGTAGCAGTGATGTCACTTTCTGGAGTAATTGCATTCCGAAATTGTGTACCAAAGATACCGAAAGCTTTTATTGTCACCCGACCTCCACGAAAATCAGTAGAGTTGGCACTGATATCACTGTTTTCTGTAGCTACTAAAAAGTCAGTATCAACGTTGATATTACCGCCGATGACATTGCTACCTGTGGCGTTAGTAGTGATGTTACTTTTACGACGCAACAATATTAAGTCTTTTGCACGCAGGGTGATTGTTGCTTGAGGTTGATCGGGGTTGGTGTTAACGCTGCGAGTATCAGCTGTCAAAGTGCCATTGTCCAAACGAATAGAACGAGCATCAATAGTTAAATTACCTGCATTTCCTGTTCCACGACTTTCCGCAAATACTCCAGCTCCATCCCTAACTAAAAACTGTTGGGTGTTAATCCTCATGTTTCCCGCATTTCCTGCACCTCGCGCTTCAGCAGCCAATCTGCTAGGAAACTGACCATCGGCGGAGCGACCAATCAGTTGTATAGAGTCGGCTGTAACAGTCAAATTTCCTCCTTGACCACTCCTAGATGTGGCAGCACTTACCGCTGCTCCATCTCGAATTAATAATTCTTGAGCGTTAATTGTTACTGAGCCTGCATCTCCAGCCCTTGCAGCTTGAACAGACAAGCCACTGGGAGACCGACCATCGGCGGAGCGACCAATCAGTTGTATGGAGTCAGCAATGATAGTCAAATTTCCTCCTTTGCCATCACCAAACGTGGCAGCACTTATCGCTGCTCCATCTCGAATTAACAATTCTTGAGTGTTAATTGTGACTGAGCCTGCATTCCCTAAGCCTTGAGTGAGACTAGCCAAGCCGCTGGCACTTTGACCATCAACTGTGCGACCAATCAGATGTACTTTGTTAGCTGTGATACTCACATTTCCCCCCTTGCCACTACTACGTGTGCTTGCATTTACTTGTGCACCATCTTGGATAAGCAACACAGGAGTAGTAATTGTCAAGGAACCTGCTTGTCCTGCTCCGTCAGTTGCAGAATATAAGCCACTTGCAGATATAAAGCCAGCACCAATCAATTCTCCAGTCAGTTCCACTGATTCTGAGGCATTCACATTCAAGTTTCCTCCCGAACCCATACCGAAAGTAGTAGTTATAACTTGTGCTCCCTCTCGCATCATCAATTGTTGGACATCAATATTCACATTTCCAGCGGCTGCTGAAGTAAAGGTATTGGTTCTTAGAATTGAGGTTTTTTCTAAGTCTAACTGCGAGGCTCGAATAGAAATTGCACCACGCTCTCCTTGATTTTCAATGCTGCTGTTTTCCTCAATGGCAATATCTACAAAACTTCTAGACAACTGAATATTTCCAAGTTTTTGAGCATTTTCGTAGTTTAATGCCCAGCCTTGGTTTGTTTGGTTCAGATTAACTTGACCAACTCCCGTAACGCTACCCAGTTCAATTCGTCCCCCTGGTACATTCAGAAAAGCACCTTCTAGAGTTACATTCCCACCGACTAAAGCCAAAGTTTTATTTGAGGGTACTATCAGTCCAAGCCCCTCTTGACTACCACGGGAACCACCAATTCCCTGTACAAGAATATCTCCAGTTTTTCCTGTATATTGCAATCCAATCGGAACATTTACAGTTAATAGGGGCGTAGTTTGTGGAACTGTAGGACTAAACTCTAAGCCATCGGCAAACTTTAAACTAGTTGCCGTACTTGCGACAAAAGAACCACCGATACTCAAACGAGCATTTTGCCCAAAAATAATTCCATTGGGATTGAGCAAAAACAGATTAGCTGCGCCATTGGCTTGAATCAATCCATCAATGTTAGAGATAGACGAACCTGTCACCCGGCTAATTATGTTCTGAATATCTGTAGCATTGTTGAAGACAGCTGCACCTCCAGTTTGAACAGAAAATTGCTCAAAGCTATGGAACAAATTTTCACCCCGCGTTGCTCCACCTGAAATCAGATCAACGGGAGAACCAGGAGTTTGAGGTGCAACTACAGAACTTTCAGCTCCCAAGGTGCGATCGGGTATAATTTGGGCTAGTGCGGAATCGCAAAAGGCGATCGCTCCACCCATCACTAACCAACTCGTCAAGTACGATTTCCATCTGCAACTGCAATTGCTTGTAGGCATCTGAGAATTTACCTTTTGAACGAAATTCTGCCGCGCAGCCTTGGCGACTAGAAGTCTCGGCTAAACAGACAAAACCCACCTTTCCTACGGAACGCTACGCGAACCTGGGTTTAAAACTTTTGATTAGAAAAGAAGAGGTCAAAAAATTTGGTGCAGCCTTACAAAAAACGGTATTGGACGGGGTGAGGGCAAAACATTGAATCGGGGACTGGGGATTGGGAAGATTTGAATGGGGATTCAGACCCCAACCAAATCTTAAAAGAATTTCTTCCCTAAAATCCTAATTTTTCCAGCACTGGCTTTGTGGAAACAACATGGCGTTCTAAACCCAGTTCTTTTGGACTAACCCCAAGTGCCAAAGCAATCAACTGAGGTAAATGCAACACTGGTAAACCGAGCTTCTGTTCAATCACCTTTTCTACCTCTGGCTGACGCGAATCTAAATTTAAGTGGCACAGAGGACAAGGTGTAACTATACAGTCAGCACCAGAAGTCAAAGCGTCCTGAATATGCATCCCCGCCATCTTGAAAGATTGGGTAGTGGCATAGCTAGCAAGGGGCCAACCACAACATTGCGTCCGCCCTCGGTAATAAATTGGTGTTGCACCCACCGCCCGAAACATATTTTCCATCGCTTCCGGTTGGAAGGGGTCATCATAGGGCATAGATTTTTGGGCGCGGAGGAGATAACAGCCATAAAAAGCCGCGCATTTTAATCCAGTCAACTTTCGGGTGACACGTTTGGTAATTTCCTCTAAACCATAATCTGTTACTAAAGCGTAAAGAAGATGTTTAACGTCAGTACTGCCGCGATAAGGCGAACAGCCTTCTTTATGTAGCAAGCCATTAACCTGTTCAATGTAGGCAGGGTTAGTTGTCTGACATTCTTTCAGGTGTTCGTTGACGTGACCGATAACACCTTGACAAGTGCTGCAATGAGTAAGTAAGGGCAGATTTAATTCTTCTGCTAAAGCAATATTTCTGGCGTTGACTGTATCTTCTAATAGTTGAGAATCTTCTTTAAATGTGCCAGAACCGCAGCAAGCAGCTTTTTTAAGTTCAACCAGTTCAATGCCCAGTGCTTGGGTAAGCGCTTGAGTTGACTGGTAAAGTTCGCGACAGGCCCCTTGGGCAACACAACCGGGGAAGTAAGCGTATTTCAGGGTGTGAGATAGCATAGAAGTATGTTTGGGTTAGAGCGATCGCTCTAAACAATAACTGTTTTATCATCGCTTGTTAGCACCAAAGTTCTGATGTTTGACGTTCAGCGACCCTTTAACCATCTAGGTTCAAAGCCGCAGCATCTACATATTCTTATTGCTAGCAAGGCTGTAAATACTGATCGAGACATTGTAAAAAAAATTAGCAATAATTAGACAACTGAAGCATTTACACAGTATCAGTGATGGCGTAGCACGCTCCACTGCCCAAGTGTTCAAGAAAACTTACCCCATTGTTTTTAGAAGAAAGGTTTTCTAACAGAAAAACCCTTGGCAGTATACGGGCGATCGCGCTTGACGATAAGATGTATATGCTCAAAACAATGTCTCCCCTAAAGAGCAGAACCTAGCAACTGGTTAAGGACTTTTATTATTTATGAGCCAAACGGAACTTTTTGAAAAGGTCAAAAAAATCGTCATCGAACAACTGAGCGTTGAAGATGCAGGCAAAATCACTCCACAGTCCAAATTTATGGAAGATTTAGGAGCAGATTCCTTGGATACTGTTGAACTGGTGATGGCTTTGGAAGAAGAATTTGATATCGAAATTCCCGACGAAGCTGCCGAGCAGATTGTATCGGTTCAAGACGCAGTAGATTACATCAATAACAAAGTTACCGCATCAGCTTAAAAAAAGTTTTGAGTCACCAAAGTTCAGATGGCTTTGTCTTGCCCCCTTTGGGCATCTACGGCAAAAACCGCTGCTTTGACTTTTCACTGATTGCTGAACAGTTAAAAGTTTAAGAGTTAGAGTTTTAGGAGGCAAAAGTTCGGAGTTTTCTCCATCTTTGGGTGCTTCCAAAACTCAGAACTCAGGACTCGAAACTCAGCACTATTTAATGCCTGCTGCTTTTTCGCCACCTTTAACTGAATCATGACAGATCATACACGTAAACGCGTTGTTGTAACTGGTGTTGGCGCGATTACACCTATAGGTAACACAGCAACAGAATATTGGGATGGATTATTGAGTGGACGTAATGGCATTGACTACATCACATTTTTTGATGCGTCTCGCCATGATTGCCGCATTGCTGGTGAGGTAAAAAACTTCGATCCACACGATTACTTGGAGCGCAAAGAGGCCAAGCGCATGGATCGATTTGCCCAATTTGGGGTTGCGGCAGCAAAACAGGCTCTATCTAATGCGGAATTAGTTATTAATGACCTGAATGCAGAACAGGTAGGTGTCATGATCGGTTCTGGCGTTGGCGGCATTAAGGTATTAGAAGACCAGCAAACTATCTACCTCAACCGTGGACCCGATCGCTGTAGTCCATTCATGATACCGATGATGATTGCCAATATGGCAGCAGGATTAACGGCAATTCACACGGGTGCTAAAGGGCCAAATTCTTGCCCTGTAACTGCCTGCGCCGCTGGCTCCAACGCTGTAGGCGATGCTTTTCGCTTAATTCAAGGGGGATATGCCCAGGCGATGATTTGCGGTGGAACAGAGGCAGCTGTGACACCATTATCGATGGCTGGGTTTGCCGCCTGTAAAGCCCTCTCTTTTCGCAATGACGACCCGGCTCATGCTTGCCGTCCCTTTGACCGCGATCGCGATGGATTTGTCTTGGGTGAAGGTTCCGGAATTTTAATTCTCGAAGAACTCCAACACGCCCTAAGTCGAGGTGCTCACATTTATGCTGAAATGATCGGCTATGGTATGACCTGTGACGCCTACCATATCACTTCCCCCGTACCTGGTGGACTCGGAGCCGCTAGAGCGATAGAACTAGCGCTCAAAGATGCCGGCATAATCCCTGAACAGATTAGTTATATTAATGCTCACGGCACTAGCACTCCAGCTAATGATTCAACTGAAACCTCAGCAATCAAAAAAGCTTTGGGAGAACATGCCTATAAGGTGGCAATTAGCTCCACCAAATCGATGACAGGTCATTTATTGGGTGGTTCTGGAGGTATTGAAGCAGTCGCAACAGTACTAGCGATCGCTAATGACCAAATTCCACCGACAATTAATCTGGAAAATCCCGATCCTGAGTGTGACTTAGATTACGTGCCTAACTTTAGCCGCGCTCAAAAAGTCGAGGTGGCAATATCCAATTCTTTTGGGTTTGGCGGTCATAATGTCACACTGGCCTTTAAGAAATACGTCTAAAAATTTCCCATTTTTCCCATTTTATTGCTGGTCGGCTCTCCTGAGATGACTGTACCAAAAGTATCAGAAATATCATTCCGATATAAAGTAAGCGTTCAGCATGACCCAATTATCAGCTTGATTTATCACCAGAAACTCAGGAGATCCCGCTTGTCCATCGACAAGCGGGAGTGGGATGATGAGGATACTGTGGGGAATCTAAAATAACCCCAGCAAGAGAAGCTACGAAGAGTGCTAACCCGTCGTTAAAAACAAGAGATTATGACTGTTGCAACCCAATCCGCCAAAGAATTGTCCGTCGAAGAACTGGCTATTAACTCGATCCGCTTCTTGGCTATTGATGCCGTAGAAAAAGCAAAATCAGGACACCCAGGATTGCCGATGGGCGCGGCTCCGATGGCTTTTGTACTCTGGGATCGCTTTTTGAAGTTTAATCCCAAGAATCCCAAATGGTTTAACCGCGATCGCTTTGTCTTGTCTGCCGGTCATGGTTCGATGTTGCAGTACGCCCTGCTCTACTTGACAGGCTACGACAGCGTGACGATTGAAGATATCAAGCAATTCCGTCAATGGGAGTCTAAAACCCCTGGACACCCCGAAAACTTCATGACCCCAGGTGTGGAAGTCACCACTGGCCCCTTGGGACAAGGAATTGCCAATGGAGTCGGTTTAGCGATCGCCGAAGCTCACCTTGCCGCTAAATTTAACAAACCCGATACCAAGATTGTTGACCATTACACCTACGTAATTTTAGGTGACGGTTGCAACATGGAAGGAATTTCTGGTGAAGCTGCTTCTTTCGCGGGGCACTTGGGATTAGGCAAACTCATCGCTCTGTACGACGACAACCACATTTCCATCGACGGTTCCACAGATGTAGCATTCACCGAAGATGTTTCCAAGCGGTTTGAAGCTTACGGTTGGCACGTACAACACGTCGAGGACGGTAATACCGATCTAGAAGCGATCGCCAAAGCAATTGAAGCAGCCAAAGCTGTTACCGATAAACCTTCTTTCATTAAGGTGACAACTATTATTGGTTACGGTTCCCCCAATAAAGCAAACACTGCTGGTGTTCACGGTGCTGCTCTTGGTGCAGACGAAATAGCTTTGACTAGGAAAAACTTGGGTTGGGAATACGAGCCTTTTGATGTTCCACAAGATGCCCTCAACCACACACGCAAAGCAGTTGAGCGCGGCGCAGGTTATGAAACCGAATGGAACAAGACCTTTGCGGACTACAAAGCTAAGTATGCCCAAGAAGCAGCTGAATTTGAACGCTACATAAGCGGCAAACTACCGGATGGCTGGGATAAGGTACTACCCACCTATACCCCCGAAGACAAAGGACTACCCACCCGCAAACACTCAGAAACTTGTCTCAACAAATTGGCGGCGGTTTTACCTGAATTGATTGGTGGTTCGGCTGACTTGACCCACTCCAACCTGACCGAAATCAAGGGCAAGGGCGACTTCCAAAAAGGTCACTACGAAAACCCCAACATCCACTTTGGTGTGCGGGAACATGGTATGGGCGCAATCTGTAATGGTATAGCGCTGCACAGTTCGGGATTAATTCCCTACGGTGCTACCTTCTTGATCTTTACAGACTATATGCGTGCTGCCATCCGCTTATCCGCCCTTTCCCAAGCTGGGGCGATTTGGGTGATGACTCACGATTCCATTGGACAAGGTGAAGATGGCCCCACACACCAACCCATTGAAACTCTGGCTTCCTTGCGAGCAATTCCTAATTTAACAGTGTTTCGTCCCGCAGACGGTAACGAAACCTCTGGTGCTTATAAAGTAGCGATCGAGAAGGCGAAGCAAAATGCTCCATCTCTGTTGGCGTTCACCCGTCAAAACGTCCCCAACTTGGCAGGTACATCGGTTGAGGGTGTAGCAAAGGGTGGATACACCGTGGTGGATAGCCAAGGTACACCTGATATCATCCTGATTGCTACTGGTTCAGAACTGAGCCTCGCCGTTGGTGCAGCCGAAAAACTTAAGGCTGAAGGCAAGAAAGTCCGTGTTGTTTCACTACCTTCATGGGAACTGTTTGAAGCACAGGATGCAGCTTATAAAGAGTCCGTTCTGCCGAAAGCTGTCACCAAGCGTTTGTCTGTAGAAGCTGGTAGCAGTTTCGGTTGGCACAAATATGTAGGTACTGAAGGCGATTGCGTTAGTATTGATCGCTTTGGTGCTTCGGCTCCAGGTAATGTTTGTCTAGAGAAGTTTGGCTTTAGCGTTGATAATGTGTTAGCTAAGGCTAAACAATTGTTGGGTTAATTAGCAACATAATATTCTCTTATTCTTTGGGGTGGGTCGAAAGGCTCGCCCTTTTTTATTTTTGAATTCAGCTTTTGACATACTCCCCCGAATTTGATTCGGGGGATTCTAGGCTCAAACAGCGATTGCAGTTTCACACCGTCTGACGT
>NZ_JAVRBN020000061.1:0-28180 GCF_034531305.2 Nostoc sp. ChiQUE02 | reverse complement strand
AATAGGAGTGTTGGGTTTCGTTCCTCAACCCAACCTACAAATTTTTTTGCAACAATTTAGCCTTGCCACGCCAGTAGGGTGTGTTACCGCGTTAGCGTAACGCACCATTTTGTACGATCATCTTAAAGAAGATTAGAACAGCAGTTTTAAGAAATCGGTTCAAAAACCATTTGAGGAATCAACACCTCATCTTGTAATTGTCCAACACCCAAAAAGCGAGTTTCTTCTTCATAAACTCGCACTATCCCAGTTACATCAGAAATTAGAGAAACTCGCTGACCTTGACACCATTTTTGAGCAGATGTTGCTGGTAAAGTAACAGACAACAAATGTTGTAAGGCTGTATCAGGGGCAAGAGGTTGAAATATCCCAGATTCCAGTTTAGTTTCTAAGTCGGTCAAAGTGAGACTATCTGTTAAATCGAAACCACTGCTTTGGGTGCGGATTAAAGCTGCAAGAGTGCCACCAGTTTCTAAGATTGCACCTAAGTCACGGGCGATCGCTCTAATATATGTACCAGAACCACAAGCGATCGCCACATCCAATTCGGGAAAATCTCCTTCTTTCCAGTCCAAAATTTCTATGTGAAAAATTTCCACTGTCCGCACTGGAACTTCCACCATTTCACCTTTACGTGCTAAGTCATAGAGGCGTTTCCCATCCACTTGAATGGCACTGTAATTCGGTGGTATTTGCTCAATCTTGCCTTCAAATTGTGCCAGTGCAGTTTTCACCTCTGCCAAACTCAATCCAGCACAAGGTTGAGAATTAATGATTTCACCTTCTAAATCATCGGTTGTAGTACGCACACCCAGGCGAATGGTAGCCTTGTAAGCTTTGTTTTCTGGGAGATATTGCAATAATCTTGTGGCTTTACCAAGTGCGATCGGTAAGACCCCTGTCGCTGCTGGATCTAAGGTTCCCGCATGTCCTACACGTTTAAGGCGCAATAATTTTCGCACCCGCGCTACGCAGTCGTGGGAAGTCCAGTCAAATGGTTTGTTTAAGTTGAGAAAACCTTGAAATAACACAATAGCAATACTTTTACTTTTTTCTGTCTCAAATACTCATCGAATGCTCAAATATCTTAATTTCAGCATTTAAGTAAGTCGGCGATAAAAATTCTATCTATATGAAGAAATATAAATTAGTCGTAGGGTATGTTATGCCATAGGCTTACGCACCTTGGATTGTTAACGGTGCGGCGCTTGGCGACAACACACCCTACATTAAAATTCCTTAACATAGCTGGAAATATTAGCACCGACTTATTTAAACATAAATAATAACTGTAAAGTCATACTCGTTAATCAGTCTCAAAAAATGCTTGCTCTTTCAACCCCATTATCGGGGAAAGAGGAATAAAAGCATATCTCTATCCTTAGAGAACTCTTAAGTATTACTCCAATAACTCCAGACATCTAACCTCTATTTAGAAGCTCACATCGATTTTTCCTTTAAAAACATCAAAAAAGTCACATACCCTGTACCCCAAGGTACTCACAAAAAAACTCCCCTCTAGCATGAAGGGAGTTAGCTGACAGAAATTAATGGATGATTACTGACTCAGTAACCCGATAGCCATTTCAAGATACATTTTTGCTTTATGCAAAGCTAGCAGTTTCTCTTGGGTGTACCTATCTGGGTAATTCATGATTTTTCCTTCCATCGTGATTTTGATGAGTGCAGCTTGCTCATCTGTAGGAGCATTCATCTCATCTATAGCGTTACTCAGTGCTTGCATGAAAGCAAAGGTAGGAGGTTTCAATCCTTTACCTGCCTCGAATTGAGATAATGCCATTCGAGGGAATACCATCAAGGATGTAATCCATGAGGTCTTGTACCCTTTATTCCCAGTTGGTTTGATGCCGTAGCGTAAGCATAGGTCACGCAGTTCTTTGATGGTTTTGATTTCGAGTTCCAAACGTGTAAACATAGAGTTACCATTTCTCAAAAGTGGTATCGGTGGTGAACTGTTTGTCAGACGGAGAACACCACCGATTTAAAAGTCTATTCGATTGGTTTCGTTCGATTCAAGCTATAGTTACGTTTATACATGAATGGCTAATCCCAAAGGAACACCTGAAAATTTAGAACCAGGTAAAAAAAGAGGTGAAGAAGTATTAACTGATCAGTTGAGCTTCCGTGTCACTAAGGAAATGAAAGATGCGGTTAAAGCTAAGGATGACCCCCCTGAATTTTGCCGTCAAGCTATTCAGAAGGCACTAGATGAGGGTGTGTAGTTAATTGTTCAAACTTATTGAATATGGAAAAACCTCCCTACTGTGTAAGGGAGGCTGTATATTGCAAATGATTGTTTCCAAATACCATCAACGGGAATGACTAATTACCCTGAAAGTTAGATTAATTCTTGGTTGAACCTTCTTCGATGTTTTTGGGATCTGATGCTGCCAAAAATGCTGCGTTGCTCCCGCCATAACAAGGAGGCTGCCATGTATTAACTCAATTTCTGCTTTCAAATTCTTATCGTGCTTATGCCTAAACATAAACCTTCTTACTCCACCAAAACTAACAGAACCAATTACAGGATTGTTACCTAGTTCGGGTTCAGCATCAGTGTGCCAGGAAATTCCATCATTTCCGTCTCGGTAAAGGTTGAGCAAAACGCTGTTAAACCTAACTTTTGCAATCTTCTCAACTTTCTCTTTTACTTGTAGCAATGTAGGTGTCCAAGGTTCTGGTTCAAGATGAATGCCTGAGAATGTATATGATTTGTTTCTATCTCCATACCAAGCAGTTTTTCTTGGCAAGTTTACTTCCTTGCCGTAAATCTTCATCTTGTCTTGTCGCCATTTGATTTCGTTAAACAAGGTTTGAAAAAGCTCGTCGCTCTCTTGCTGATTGAAAAAATTGTGATAGAAAATCACATCTGCATCTGGCATAGATAGGACTTCTTTCTCTTCACTATTCTTTGGCTCATTGATAGCAGAGTTAAACCCAGAGAATAAGTTACCTTGAATCGCATTCATAGCTGATATATTTTTCGTAAAAGCTTATTTCAAAGTTTTATAGTGAACTGTCTTTCATATCTTTTTATTTCTCTGAAGGGTTTACAGATTAATCCGCTATAGATTCTGGCGATGCCTGCGGCGGGCTACACCTACGCAAAATGGTTTCATTAGGAGTGAGCTTGAGTAGTTCCGCACTGGTTTCCCATAGTTCCACAGCTTTGTTTTGATCGTAAGATTCCTCAGAAGATGGGACTTGTCGCAGACCAACAAAATATTTGCCTGTAACTCCTGCCAATTCCGTGTCAAGAATCAGTTTGGCAAGGTCTTTCCCAGATTTGTGAGGTGTGTTTACGTATGGTGCAAAAAGACGGAATCCTGGCAAAAGAAAAGTCCATGCGAAACGCTTGATTAGGTCGTAGTCACGGATGATTCCTGTACCTGGCATAAGTCCAGGATCGAAGGTATTCACTGTAATTGGGCACTGCTGGGTACTGTATCCCTGAGACTGGAGGCGATGTGATAACTCATAAGCGCATAAAATATTACAAAGCTTTGAGGTGGTATAGCGTCGCCTACCGATTGTATAAGCATCCTCCTCTTTTTGAGTCGAAGCTAAATCAGGAAATGCAAGTAACTTGGCATTGCGATACTCAGGAGAAGGCATACTCAAGGTCTGATTAGGCTGATCGTTGGGGAAATGTGTGCCACTGGTGACAAATACAACTCGGGCTGGAGAAACTAAGTGTTTAAGTAAGAGATTGACTAGCAGAAAATGTCCAAGGTGGTTGACTGCAAAAGTGGTTTCAAAACCATCCTCTGTGTAAGTTGTACCTGTGACAACTTGTATACCTGCATTACACACGATCGCACGCAAGGGAGGGCGATTCTCCTTTGGAGAGGCTGCGCCAACGCCTGCTGCGAATTCTTTGACAAAAGTGCGGATTGATGTTGTAGAGGCAAGATCCAACATCAATGCTTCGATAGACTTGTTACCCGTCTGGGCTATCAACCGTTTGACCGACAAAGCTGCTTGGTTTTGGT
Organism: Nostoc sp. ChiQUE02; assembly: GCF_034531305.2. Lineage (NCBI taxonomy): Bacteria > Bacillati > Cyanobacteriota > Cyanophyceae > Nostocales > Nostocaceae > Nostoc > Nostoc sp. ChiQUE02. Next base: position 24,167 of record NZ_JAVRBN020000061.1, on the reverse strand, counting down.
TGCGGCTAGCAATAATCACATGGGAGTTTGGGTCTAATGTTGCGATCGCTTTCGCACAGTAATAACCTAATCCTTTATTCCCTCCTGTAATGATTACAGTTTTATCTGATTTGCTCGTTTGAGTTGTCATATTTATTCCTCTAAAATTTGCTAGTGATACCATTTATTTGTGAGGCTCATCAAACTTTTTAACTTATTATTTATTTGTATTTTCTGCGCTCTTGGTGGTTTGTTGTTTCTCTTTCTTATACAGGCAAACTTTTGCCATATTGTACTAGAATGCTCAATAAAATTAACGGGAGTTTGACGAACCTCTCCCTGTCTTGAACTAAAGTTCAAGTCTGTCCCTCTCCGACTCGGAGAGCGACAGTTTTTGCGTAGTAAAAACAGGGAGAGGTCTTTTGATTCGTGTGACCCGTCGAACTCACGTTAATTTTATTTATCTAGAGCAAATAGTATCAAATGAGTATCCTAAAATAAACTCATATGAAACTCATGTGAAACAAGGTTTATATATTGTTAAAATTCTCTGTTTTTAAGCACCTATCGTGAACCACATCTTTTTAATCTCTTGCTTCGTTGCCAATAGAGATTAATTGATAACTGATAACCACACTGCTACAGATCAAGTTGATGATGGGGATATTTGATCCAATGGGAATACTTTCGGTAAGCTGACTGTAACTTTAGTTCCTTGCCCCACTTCACTGGACAAGGTAATATTGCCACCATGTAACTCAACACAACCTTTAGCGATCGCAAGCCCTAAGCCGGTACCAGGAATTGTGTCAACGTTACTTCCACGACTGAAGGATTGAAACAAATTTTCTTGATCTGCTATTGGGATACCAATTCCCTGATCTTTGATGTAAAAGATTACCTCTGATTCTTTGCCAATGAGGTGGAATTCCACAGTTCCTCCATCTGGAGAGTACTTAATTGCATTGGATATTAAGTTAATAAAAATTTGCTGCAAAAGTCCGCGATCGCCCCAAAAGCCCTGATTATTCCCAGTAATTTGGAAAATCAATTCGTGGCGATCGCCTGCCGTTTCTCGCTCCTGTTCGATCAAATCAGCAAAGAATTGGAGTAAATCGATCAGGATTGGCTTAAATTGGGGTTTTTCTAGTTCAAATTGGTTAACCAGAAGCATATTATCCACAAGTTTGGACATATACCTTGCTTTCTGTTCAATGATTCCCAAGAATCTCTGTTGTTTAGACTCATCCAGTTGCTGGCTATGTTTTACCAAAGTTGATGCAGCAGCCAGAATTGAAGTTAGCGGCGTTCGATACTCATGGGAAACCGTTGTAATGATTTGGGATTTAAAGGCATTAAGTTGCTTTTCTTTGGCAAGGGCTGCTTGAGTTTGGGCTAGCAATTCCGCCTGTTGGATAGCGATCGCTAGCTGCACCGAAACTTCATTGAGCATTTCTGCATCATCAGTTTGCCACTGTCGTTCCCCGGAATTATGGTGAGCAATCAGCAAACCCCAAAGCTTGGGGGTTGGGTTCCCATTATTGCTCAGATTAATGGGAACCACTAGGTTTGCCTTAGTATTAAATTGCTCTTTTAGGCTGACACAATTACATAAGCCAAGCTCATAAATATAAGGGATTGAGGATTGGGGATTGGGCACAAGAGGCAGAGGGGCACTTTGCTGGGTGCAAGGGGGAGAATGAGTAATTAATTTACCTCTTTCCTCCCTCTGCTCCCCTGCTTCTTTCCCAGCCCCAATGCGATCGCACAATGCTACAGTGCGGTATGACTCAACTGATGAGGCAACTATTTTACCGTCGATATCTGGGGCAAACTGATACACCATCACGCGATCGCACTTTAGAAGTTGTTGTACCTCTGCTACAGCCGTATTTAAAATTTGCTCTAAGTTCAGAGACTGGCGAATTCGTAAAGCAGTCGTGGCAATTAGGCGTTGGCGCTCTTGAGTTTTGCTAAGTTGGGCTTGTAAGCATGATTGCTTGATGGCATTGCGGACTGCTAGTTGCAGCACATCCTGTGTCAGATGGTGCTTGACTAAATAATCCAAAGCACCCCGTTTCATTGCTTGCACAGCGATCTCTTCATCGCCACGCCCTGTCAACATAATCACAGGGATAGAAGTCTCAAATATCTCCCGTTGCATCTGATCGAAGAGTTCTAACCCGCTCATATCAGGCAGGCAAAAATCTAGCAGAATGACATCGCAGCGTACTTTTTGGCACAAAGCAAGTCCTTCTTCTGCACAATCTGCCTCCAAAATCTGGTAGGACTGGTGCGGATCTTTCAAAAGATATCGGCGATAAATTTTCCGATCTGCTGCACAATCATCAATGATCAGTAGCGTCCATGTGTCCAACATAAGGGGATGAGGATCGGGGAGCCATATAGATCCCTTTTATCCAGATAGTATTTTCTTGCATAATTCTAAAAATAATATAAAATAAGTATAAATAAAATCTAAATTCTTTAGTAATTCTAAAGCAATACCAGATAGTCGAAGACAGTAGGAAAATGGGGAAAACGCATTTAGGAAAGACAAGCAGACACGCTGACTCAAAGAGGAAAATGTCGCTGTGCCCTCTGAGCCGTCTTTTTTGTTATCCTATTGTCCCTACTGCCTTATTAACAGAAAATAAACAAACTAATCCAAGATTGGTGGCGTATTAGCTTCAAGCCAGTAGTCCACGAATGCCTGAATCGTCTTTTTTAGTTCGTGAGCATCCATCGGCTTTACCAGATATCCATTTGCGCCCTTTTGGTAGCACAATTCAATATCCTTGGGGTTTGATGATGTGGTAAAAACAACGATGGGAATTCCCTTGAAACTCTTGTCTTGCTTGAGCCGATCTAAAATTTCACGGCCATCAATACCTGGCAAATTGAGATCGAGCAAGATCACAGAGGGTCGTAATGCTACTTTTGAGTTGGGTAGGTCTTCGCCCTTAGGGTAGGCATCGTTCCCCAGTTGATAGAGGAACTCTAAAACCTCATCCCCATTAGTACAGCGATGTATGGGGTTCTGGACGGACATACGCCGCATCAGACGTTGCAGCATCCGAAAATCTTCATTGCTGTCCTCAACAACGAGCAGCGGTTCATGAAGTTTTTTTGTCATTCGTGGTCTTAAAAGAACTTAACAAAAATACATATTTAGTCATTATCTTAAACTATTCCAGCGTGAAATAGAACATTGAGCCAACGCCTACAGTAGATTCAACCCAAATTTGACCGTTATGAAGCTCAACAATCTTCTTAACAATAGCTAGTCCTGCACCTGCTCCTCCACCGTACTTTTCCTGGGAGTGGAGCCGCTTAAATAGTCGAAAGATAGTTTCTAGGTGATGCTGTGGAATTCCAATACCGTTATCTCGGACATAAAAGGTAGGGGATTGGGCATAGGAAGAGGCAGAGGGGCGGGGAGCAGGGGGCAGAGGGGAAAACTCTTCTCCCTTGCTCCCCTGCTCCCCTGCTTCTTCATCTAAATAGCCAATTTCAACCCATTGCTCTGCCTTATCGTTGTATTTGAACGCATTACCAAGCAGATTGCTGAAGACTTCATTAACGAGAACTCGGTCACACAAAACTGTTGGTAAAGACTGAGGAATGCGAATATCCACAAACCGAGAGTCTTGACGACTAGCACGAAAAACATCAATTACTTGGTTGAGTAATTCATTGAGATCAGTTGCTTGCAAGCGCAGTTGTGCTTGTCCTAACTGCGAGAGTCGCAGTAGAGCATTAATCAGAGTTTCCATGCGTACAGACAAGGATACTACTGTTTGCAAGCACTCGATTCCGTCATCATCTAATACTTGGGCATAATCTTCTAGCAGCACCGTCGAAAAGTTATAAATGCCTCGCAAAGGTTCCTTGAGGTCATGAGAAGCAGCGTAGGCAAAGGATGCTAATTCTTGGTTGCTGCGCTCTAATTCCAAGTTGATTTTAGCTAATTCATCCGCTTTCGAGAGTACAATACCAACGATCGCATTACTCAGAGCGATCGCACTGTCAAGTTCGCAAGCTTTCCAAGGTAGAGAAGTCAATCTAACCGTTTCTTGCCATTGTTCAAAGGATTTTCGTGGAGATAGAGTCAGGCTACCATCTGCTTGGGCTTGAATTGATTCCTGTGGATTTCCTGCCCAGTGTACCGTTTGGAGAACTTCAGGGCGAAACCAAAGGATGTAATAGCGCCGGACTTTAGAAATCCGCAGTAGCAACAAGCCACTAGCAGTATCTTTAAATATCAGCGCCTCTGGGTAAAGCTTGGGCAAAGAATCAGTGGAAAACAGGTTGTCACTAACTTGAGTATCCGCCCATTCAATGAGCGCCCGAACTTCATCAAGATTCGGTGTTGTCCCTACAAGGGTAATTTCATTATCCAGACAAACCGCCGCTCCAGAGGCACTAACAAAATCGAGCAAGCGGATTTCAGGTTTGATTAGAGCATCGATAAAATTGTCTGCCTGAGAAATGGACTCAAGGAACTCAGACTGTAGCGATTTGAGCTTTACTTTATAGTCCCATTCCGAGTTACTAATTTTGTGCGCTAACTCTGAAGACACAATCTGTCCCAAAAATTCGCACATCTTGCGGACTTCGTAAGAAATATACTTCGGTGTTTGATGATGGCAGGATATTAATCCCCAAAGCTTCTGCTCTTGAATAAGCGAAATCACCAAAAGAGCCTTTACTCCCATATTTTCATGATATTCGGCACAACACCAATCAAAACTCCGTAGCACAGAGTAGCTTAAGTCAAGATCCTGATGTGTTGTTGGATTTTCCGTTGGAACTACTTTGACAGGTTCGGCAGTCAAATCGGGGAGAAATCGGAGAAAGCAGCGCGTGTATAACTCCCTAGCCTGCGCTGGAATGTCTGTAGCGGGATAGTGAAGTCCTAAATAAGGTGATAAATCTTCCCGTTTGACTTCTGCAACAACAGAACCCGCTCCTGACTGGTCAAATTGATAGACCATCACCCGATCAAAACCGATGATTTTTTGAACTTCTTCAGCCACCAAATGCAAAAATTCTACCAGATTGGATGTGCTTTGCATTTTAGCGATCGCTTCACTTGCCAAACTATGGAAGCTTAAGAAACTCACCTCAGATTCAGAGTCTGTCGGTTCTAGCTCCAGAATCACAGCCCCTTCTGTACGATGAGCAATAGCATCAAAGTATCGTTCTCTAGTTAACGTCACAATTGATACTTTAAAACCATTGGCACTACCAATTTTTTTCACCAAGCACTGCTTGACAGTTTCCACTTGCCGAGCATCAAGCAAATAGCTCAAGGGCTGACCGAGCAAATCTTCTGGCTCTTTGCCCAAATATCCTTGGGTATTGTTGCTCACTTGCATTATCTCTAGCTGATTACTGAGTGCCAGTAGAACGCCATGAGGTTGAATAGAGCCAGGTATGTGAATAGGTTTGCGATCGTGATTAGTCAGAGCAGTCGCTTGGGCAGTAGTATCTTCAAACTGGCTCATAAATGAACTTATGTAAAGCTGATTTTTACAATAGCGCAATTAAATGTCACATTTCTTTAAAAGTATATGCCGATAAGTATGAATGCGATCGCATACATCTGTGCTTGTTACGGTTTTTACAGTAAGTAGAGGCAAATAATTAGAAGATGGTGTTACGGCTTCCGTAAGGCACTGAAAACCTGAAGTAGCCTATATCTAACTTTTACTTAAGAGACTGGCTGTAAAAAAATATTATGTATTTTTTTGTGAAAGAAGTAATAGCAGTATTTTAAGTATCTGTAGGCTCATGAGTTAATATAGACACATATTTTCCTGTATAACCGAGAATTTTTAGTGTAATTTTTATCAATAAATCGTAGTATTTATTAAAAATATCTATTTTTTCGTAAATATTAAAATCAGGAATCTCTCCTTGATGAAATAGTGGATTACGAATAGATTCTCTTAAAGTATCTTTCATCATCTCACTGGGAATAAATCGTAGATAAGAATTTACTTTATTTAACTTTTTTTGAATATTATCTCCAATTTTATCCCGTGCTAAACCTTTAGATATCAAGTATTTTAATAAGAGATATTCGTAAGCCATAAGCATTGTTGCCAGTTTAAGATTGATATGTATTAATTGATTTATTTCTGCAATAAAGATAATAATTATATCTATACATATTTCACGCTGGCAAGCTTTGTAATTTTGATAAATCTCATTAAAAGCATTAGGTATCCCTTGTGAAATTTTAAAAATATATATTACAACTACAACTAGAATATTAGATGAATACAATAATAATCAAATAAAATTGTAACCTAAGTTTATACCAGTAATTACCACACCATCTTGGGAATGTACTTATGGATGCTTGTTTGTAGCTTTTTTGTAAGTAACTTACAAAGTATGGTATATTCAAAGTATATACGCCAAATAGTCCGAAGTACACGCGTGAAGCTCCGAAAGTTTTATCTTTGGGTGTGTAATTCTCTAAGAAAGCATTTTGAGGTAGTTATGACTACAGTTGTTACTAAGTGGGGAAACAGCCTAGCTATTCGACTTCCGAAAGCTTTGGCTGAACAAGTTAATGTAAAAGAGGGGACAGATATAACTTTCAGTGTCTCAGGCAATAGTATTGTAATCACGCCGCAGCAGCGAAAAAAATATACGCTTGATGAATTATTGGAAGGTATGACTCCAGATAATTTCCATTCTGAAATAGATACTGGATCTGCTGTGGGGAATGAAGTTTGGTAGTTAAACCATACGTTCCAGATAGGGGTGATATTGTCAAGTTAGACTGCGGAACTACAAAGCAAATTACGGCTGATTCGATCCGACGTGTATTAGCACTGAGAACATCAGGAATGTCATTTGAAGATATTGCTGAAACACTTAATGCTGAACTAAAACCTCAAGGGCGTGAGCAGATGGGCTATCGTCCTTTTTTAGTTATGTCGCCATTAAAATACAATCGAATGGCTTCTATAGTTCTAATTTGTCCAATTACTAATCAAAAAAAAGGTCTTAACTTTGAGGTTCCGCTTCCTGACGGAATGATAACCAGTGGCGTGGTGTTAGCCGATCAGATCAAATCACTGGACTGGAAAGCTAGGAAGGTTTTGTTTGTAGAGAAAGTTGAAGAGGATCTAATTGAAGAAGTGCAAGCAAAAATTGAGCCTCTCATTTTATAAAGACCCAAATAAATTGCACAGACGTAATTAATTACGTCTGTTCCAATCAAATAAAAATCATCACATGCAGCAATGCAACGCCAATATCCAACATCCAAAATCCGAAGCTGACTATGGTGTTGGGGAGTTTTTTTTTGCGGGGTTGGCTCCTTTAATATCCAGCAATTGTACTAATTCAGTTGTATTCAATGACTTGATGAGACTCAAACCAAGCGACTTACTAGAAATGCTTTGAGCGTAGCCTGCATTAAGGTAAGGGATGTATTGTGACCTTTCTGCAACATAGGTTTGGAAGAAAGGTAAACTCAAAACATTCATGTAACGACGCGCTTGGGAAGCATCACCAATCATATCGGCAGGTAATGCTACTTGTTGATTTGCAGGGTTGCCATTACCAATGGTGGAAAAGTGAGTACCACCAACAAGCATGACGAGATACTTTTGTGAATTTGCAAACCAGGAAAAAGGTAAAATTTGCTCGGATAAGGCTGGTGCAACTGTATCATCACTACTGCTGACAATCATCACTGGAGTTTTAATTTGGCTTAAGCCAGCTTTGCCGAAAATAGAACTAGTAATGGGATTAACTGCGATCGCAGCTTTTACTCTCTCATCCCGCAGGTTATAATTCTTGTCGGACTTGCTAATCCTCAATTCCAAAGCCCGACACTGGAGCAGTAAAGACATATTCCAGGTATTTTGCAGTGCTGCTGGTTGACAGTCTTGTTTTAGCTGCTCAAAGTTGATTTTAGCGCCTGCTAGGGCTAAGGCTGTGTAGCCTCCCAAAGATTGACCAAGTACTCCGACTTGTTGCAGATTTAACCGACCTTTAAACCGTGAATCAGATTGATTACCTTTTTCCAATTGATTCAGTATATATGTTACATCCAAAGGCCGGTCTTTAAATTCGCTTGGTTCTGCTACTTCAATGGCGTGTCCTTTTAAGAGAGAACGCAATTGTTTCGCATCACTACCAGGATGATTGGGAACGGTGACGGCAAATCCGTAGGAAGCTAGATGAGTGGCTAAATATTGAAAGTTACTGCTGTCTAAACCCAAGCCGTGAGAAATCACAATTACTGGTACAGCATTCTGGACATTGGGAATGTAAACATCAGTTACTAAAAGCCGATTACGAGTTGAGTCGAAAAACTTCAGGGTGTATTTTTGCGACTTTAACTTTCCCGGAACCTGTAAATCGGGCAATTTTGAGAAATTTGGTTGTGAAATGGCCGCAGCTTCTATTTTAGACTTTTGGGAAACTGCTGCGATCGCCCGATGGGTTTGGTTAACAAGTTTCTCTAATTCCGTAGCTATTTCCAAAGTCTCTGCGACATCAAGGCGAATGCTGCTGGTGGGATATTTACGCAACACATTCAAAAGTGTCAAGCCTCCCGATTCTCCAGAAGCTAAAATTAGTGCCGAACGCAAAGCAGCCAATCCTGGTTCTGGCTGAGGAGATTTGGTTATAATCACTTGCGCCAACCGATGCAGCAAAAATTCTCCTTGCGGTGTGTAGAGAAGTTGCGAAACTACAATCGGACTAACTTTCACACGATTAAGCAAAATCCGCCGCAATTCTTGAAGCTGTTGTAGAGGCAGATATTGTTGATAGGCTGCCAAGTCTTCGTTAATTACACCTGTTTTGGCATAGTCTTCTAAAGTGGTGACTGATATGGAGAGTTCCAAAGCTGAATAAGATGCATAAATCCGCTCTGCTGCCACGACAGAATTACTAATTCCAAACGTTGGCAGCACCATTGAAAGAACCAGCAATAGAGAATTTTTTCTTAGGGTGCTGGCCCAATTACCAAACAAACTATTCATCGCTCAACTATTTCGGTGGTCTGGTTTTATCAGGTGTTGGCTTTGGTAGTTATTCGGGCGCCCTGCTTGGTTTACTTAAAGTTATTAGCCTCAATTTTATCAAAACAGAATTTAGGAGTCAGGAGTTATCATTCAGGATAAATTATCTATGACTTGCGAATGTAGCTTGCTTAATATCAGGGGTATAAATGGGTTTATAATCTCCACCAATTCTAGGATTTAGTAGTTAATAAGAAAGTAGTGGTTCCCAATCCCCCAGTAATTGATTCTGACTCCTGAATTCTGATTTTTGAATTCTTCTTCAAGGATTTTTTCGGCTATAAGGTCAACAATTTAATCCTACAGAGTCACACAGATAGACAAAGTATCCGGCTGACTTCAGTAGCTTGCCTTCACTATTAAATCATAACAAATAAAAAATACTCTGCCTCAGTGTTTATGTTGTAGCTTTGAACGTGGCAAAAATTCACTAGATGAAAAACTTAGTAAAAATCCTGAAACTTATTCCTGTTAATCAGCTTTTCCCAAGGCGATCGCTACTGAACCTATGACTACTAAACCCGCTCCTAATATTGCGATGAAAGTGAAGTGTTCTGGTGGTATCCAAGAAGGTGCAATAACTGATACAACTGCGACTGCTATTAATGTCACAATGGGAGCTAAAGCTAATACTGCACTCACTCGTGATGCTTCCCAATGTTCTAATGATTCGGCAAAAGCACCATAAGCAATTAAAGTATTCAAAGCACAAAAAACCAATATTCCTAAATGGAAAGTATCAAGTATAAAAAGTGATTTTAATCTGGCTAGAGGAGTGAATAATAAAGCACAGCCCCCGTAAATAATCAGCATAATACTAGGGGAAGATAAAGATTGTAATAGCTGCTTTTGCGCCAAAGCATAAATAGCCCATGCCGCTGCTCCTAGCGCAATCAAGACACTACCTAGTATATATGTGCCATGCGCTGTAATTAAATTCGTTAGTTGTTCACGAAAAAATAAAAGATAACCGCAAGTCATTACACTTATACCAATCCATTGATACAGCCGATAACGTTCTTTAAAAATCACTAACCCTCCTAAACCTAATAAAAGGGTAGATAATTGAATGAGAACTTCAGCGTTAGCAGGTGATGTTAGCGCTAAACCTTGCATGAACAGAAAGTAATTAATCCCTAAAAAAAGTGTAGCGATCGCTAATAATTTCCAAGAAGCAGAATGCAGTTGTTCTAACTTTGGTAATTCACCACGTATTCCTAAATATATAGCCAGCAGTAAAAATGACACCAAAAAGCGAAACCAAATTACTGTATAAATATCAAGTGCTTGGAGAGTTAACGTAAGAGCAATAGGTAAAATTCCCCACAAGAAAACTGTCAATAGCGATAACGCTAGCCCTAAGCGCCACCGACCAGAACTTTGATGTAGTGACATTCAAATATCCTATACAAAGTAGGGCTGATAAAAACTAAAACATATCTAAATTTTATCAAACTCTTGCTGAGAAAGTATCTTAATAACTTAAGTGAATGCAAATTCAATATAGAACAGCTTATCTACCCTACTCAATTTATTTTTAGTCCGAAGGAGGTGTTTTTTGTTCACACAAAATTCGTAAATCGCGTAATGATTTTACATGAATATTAAATTTCAAACTTAGTCGTAAATGTATAATTTCTCTCGGTGTTCTTTTTTAACAAAATAACTATGGGAATTATACCCATAACAAGCTTAGTAGTTCTTCTTACCAGCTTATCAATTTTCTTACTACTGACCTCAAAAGGTAGATTTTTGCTCAAATCTTTGATGACAAAGATAAAGCGGCAAGAGTGGAGATTCAGATATAGCAAGCTTAACTACCTAAGATCAAGATTTTCAAGGACTATAACAATAGCTGCGATTATTCTAGTAGCAGTAATAGCTGGAAATACTGTATCGGCAGAGGTTACGGGGCCGCCTCCAGTTTCGCTCAAGAGCGTATCTGTTCCAGAACCTGATAATCTTGGGGACTTTGTAAAAGACAAAGTAGCTGCAATCAAGTTAGGAAAGACTCTTTTTTGGGATATGCAGGTTGGGAGCGATGGAAAGACTTCCTGTGCTAGTTGTCACTTCCATGCTGGAGCCGACAATAGATCCAAAAATCAGATCGCTCCTGGGCTTTTAAGGGTTAACGCCGATGGTACAGAGAATCCAGATTCAGTTTTTAATGTAGGCGGGCTACCAAACTATCAGCTCAAACCAGAAGATTTTCCCTTCCACAAGCTGTCAGACCCAAACGATCCCACGACTATCGTATCTGACCGTAACGATGTCAGTTCTTCTCAAGGGATCTTCAATACGAAGTTTGTGGATGTTACACCTGGTAATGCAGAAGACAAAGTTACAAACGAGCCAGATCCGGTATTTAACGTGGGAGGTATCAATGTGCGGCGTGTCGAGCCGCGTAACACGCCAACCGTGATTAATGCCGCGTTCAACTTCCGCAACTTTTGGGACGGAAGGGCACAAAACATCTTTAATGGGGTGAATCCCTTCGGTTTAAGAGATCCTAACGCCGCTGTCGTCAAGGCAGTAACCCCAAATAGTCTAGAATTTGTGAAAGTCAGCCTGAAAAATTCGTCTTTGGCATCCCAAGCAGTTGGGCCGCCACTCAGTTCCTTTGAGTCGTCCGCCAATGGTCGCACTTTTCAAGAAATTGGTGATAAATTCGGGCGAATTGACAGAAGATCCCTCAGCGTTGGTAAGGGTAAAAAGCTCCCCCGAAAACTTGCCAAAAAGTTATTACCTCTGAGACCGTTAGGTAAACAGATTGTGCATCCACAAGACAGTGTTTTAGGTAAAGATAGTAGATCGCCTAAACCTGGACTTAAGGATAGAACCTACACTCAGATGATTCAAGATGCCTTCAAGCCTGAGTGGTGGAAGTCTAATCGACTCATCCAAGTTGACTCTGAAGGTCAACGAACTTTTGTCAAGAGACCCGATCGCTCTTTGCAGACTAATGAGTATACATTGCTAGAGTACAACTTCTCGCTATTCTTTGGGCTGGCAATTCAGCTGTACGAGTCTACCCTGATTGCCAATGATACGCCCTACGATCGCTTTTTGGAAGGAAACACCAGCGCCTTAACCGCGCAGCAGCAACGAGGCAAAGGACTGTTTGAGGGCAAAGCTCTGTGTAGTGCTTGCCACAGTGGATTAGAATTAACAGCTGCTTCAGTGAGCAACGTAGCTAAAAACGGACGAATCAAACGTGCGCCGTTCGGTCCCAGATCCCCTGAAGATAATGGTTTCTTCAATATCGGTGTCAGACTGCCCACAGACGACCCCGGTTTGGGTGGTAATGATGGTTTGCAGGGTAACGGTCAAGGTAATCCGCTTTCAGAAGCACGATTGGCTCAGTTGGGTAAATTTAACGATCTCCTTGGTGAAAACCCCCCAATCCTTACTCCACCTTTGAATTCCAGTGAAACTGTGCTTGCAAACGGATCTTTTAAAGCACCTGGACTTCGCAATGTGGAACTAACTGCTCCCTACTTTCACAATGGAGGTCAGGCGACTCTAGAGCAAGTAGTTGATTTTTACAATCGGGGTGGTGATTTTGGAGCACTTCCGCCGCTAAATCTGTCATCAGAACAAAAACAGGAATTGGTCGCCTTTTTAAAAGCGCTGACTGATGACCGAGTTCGGTTTGATAAAGCGCCCTTTGACCATCCACAATTGTTTATCCCTGATGGACATGTGGGTAACTCTAATTACGTTGTTAATGACAGCACTGGTAAAGCTAAAGATAGCACAATAGAAATTCCTGCTGTTGGTAGGAATGGTAATAGTGGCACACCAAATTTCCTGAGTTAATCCCATTTCACGAAATACTTGATACAGATATAGGACTCATGTTTGATTTTTGAAATATACGTAGGGTGCGTTATGCCTCTGGCTAACGCACCATCCGAAGGCTTTAGTGCCCTACTCTCGCCGATAACACACCCTACAGATACTTAGATTTTTTCAGAAATCAAATCGGATTCCTATAGATATGTAGGGATGTACAGCTAGCTGTATGTCCCTATTTTTGCGATTTCAGCAATTTTAAAACCTCGTTTCCAGCCTCTGGCTGGAAATGCTATTCATTGGGCCACTGCGGCAAGTCTTGAGGCGGAGCCTCCTATAGGCATTCCCAGTCTCCGACTGGGAACGAGACACAAACGCGATTAATCGCGTCTCTACCCACTCCCTATTGACTAACGAGTGCGTAGGCGTAGCCCGCCGGAGGCATCGCCAACTATCGGTTCTATATTACTAACTTTGCTTTGGCTTAGGTAATTGTAGACTCTGCGAGAAACTTCACGGACAAAATCTCCAGCTCTGCGATCGTAGTTTGGTCTTTGCACCAAAACACCTGCTAAATAGCTTTTCCCGTTGGGCATTTCAATAATACCGGCATCACCAATGATAAATCTCAATGTACCAGTTTTATGGGCGATCGTAGCTCCCTTACCAATACCAGCTGGTAGCAAACTATTAGTTTTGACACGGCGCATAATGCCTAAAACTTGATTCCGGCTGTTTGGGGATAGCAAACGATTGTTAGAAACTAACGCCGCCAATCTGACCAAATCTTTGGAACTAGTTGTATTTGTGCCAGCGATGTCTGGAAGTAGATGGCGAACTGCTGTATTTGGCAATCCCCAGTTACGAAAACGTTGGTTAACTTTTGCTGCACCACCCAAACGATCGAGAACCATATTTGTTGCGGTATTATCGCTAATCGTCATCATCAAGGTAGCAGTTTGGAGGACGCTAAATTTAGTTCCAACGGGTTTGTATTGCATCGTTCCCGATTCACCAACCCTTAAATCGCGCCGCATCACTAATTTATCTGTTAGTTTAATTCTCCCAGCGTCTATTTCTTGGAAAAGAGCTACTAATAAGGGAAATTTGATTGTACTGGCAGCAGCAAATCTTTTTTCGCCATTAATATCTATATAGTTACCTGTATCTAAATCTAAGAAAAATATTCCAGGGTTTAATGATTTATAAGTTGCTAACAAGGCGCGAATTTGAGAAGTGATACCCTGCATTTCTTGACCAAGATTTACAACTCCCGCAAATGTTGAAGCATCTGTGGAATTGATGGCAATATCTTCTCTATTTTCCCCAGAAATGTTATTGCTTTGGCGGTCAAATGAGTTGAATTTTACAATCCAATGGGAACGAGAATCTCCTTTGATGGATAGATTACGGGAAGTAATATGATAACCTGGAGCTAATTCTATGACAAAACGAGTTGTTTTACTGTCCAGTTTTCCGATCCGAATTTCTTTGATCGCATTACCAAAAGCTTTTTTAACACTATCTGAATTAAAATTAGTTCCAGGCAAGTCAATTACCAATCGATTAGGATTATCTAATAAAAAGGCTTTTGGTTGAATTCCAGAAGTTGTAGTTAGGTGTAATTGGTTTTGCTTAGAGTCAAAATACCAAGACTGTAATCTTGAGGCTTTAGCTTGTCCTGCAACTAGAAGCAAACTGCTTAAACCGATCGCAAGTAAATGTGATTTCATGTTGTGATTGTAGGTATGCAACTATGTAGCAACTAATCAACTTTACCTTAGATTGTTTTCTGACGATCATACTGAACTTCCGGACAAAAAGCATAAATCCCATTGAGTTATTTTTTTGATGATGAGTAAGTAGAGATCATCCAACTTTATGGTTCGTAGTTTGTGCTATCTTCGCTCAAACGCAAACTACAAACTTTAATTGATTCATATCTACTTACTTATCTAGGATTAGATAATCTGATTTATCAAAAAAAATCGCTGGTATCTATCTTTATGATGTGAATTGACAACAACACAAATTGCTAATCTAGCGGAACGACGATCTAATGATTGATTATGTTTCCAACTTATGTTTTGCGGATTGGGGAGCGTTGGGGATGTGAGTTGAGTAAAAACTGGAGGCACAATAGTTTAATCCTTTCCCCATTACCCCTTAGGGACTTCCAACTAAAAAAATATCCTATTGGTGTGTAGGCAGGGGGGCAGGCTTGCCGTGAGCGTAGCCGAACGGGAGCAGGGGGCAGGGGGAGAAAGAAGAATATTATCTGAGTAAATTGGATAATTTATTTTCTGGAAGTCCCTTAATCCCCAGACGGGGCCCCACCTTCCCCACTCCCCTTAAAAGAAATCAGCCATCCAAGGAGAACTACCTGCAAATATTTGTGTGGCTGCTGAAATAGCGGTTTGTGTCCCATGCAGTTTTCCGGCTATCTGCAAATGGTAGGGAGAAAACAAACTTGTATATAGTGGTGCTAGTTCTCGGACATCTAGCTGCAACTCACCCTTTCCACCTTTTGTAACTTCACCACGTCCATTGGCAACAGAAAGAATAAATTTACCATTGTTTGCATCTAGCAAATTATCTTGAATCTCTAGGTGCAGTTCAGCTTGAATTCCTGATGGATAACCACGCATCTCCAGCGCCTTGACTACATCTACTACCCGCAGCATCCAACGCATAGTATGTCTGAGCTTGGCAGTTTGCTCTGGTAGCAGCAATGTCAACGAATCGCTCACAGAACTCCTCCATCGCACGTGGTCAATTTGGGAGCGATGACTGGCAAGAAAAGACCAGAATGATTGTGCAGCCCCAACTGTGAGAATTACCCAATCTTTAATCCGCAAAATTGCACCATCTTCTGTTGAATGTTGACTAAAGAGGATGTAGCCTTGGGGTTTCTCTTTTGTACCGATAAAATACGCGTAAAATATTTCTTTATCATCTGGTTGGATTAAGCGCTCCCAGATTGCGGGATGTCGGTCTAAATATCCATGCGTTAATCTCGCCTGCTGCTGATATAGTTCATGAAAAACTTCATGATTGAGCGGAATTATTGGTTGCAAAGGTAGGGGTTGCTCTCGTACTTGGATACTCTTAGTCGGAACTTCCCAATTACACCAGCTACCCCCCTGCTCATACCCGACTTTTCGGTACAAGCTTTGAACTGCTGGATAAAGAGCAGAGAGCGGTATACCTCTAGCATAAAGTTCCTTGAGGGTGTGTTCCATGAGAGCGATCGCAGCTCCCGATCCGCGATACTCTGGAGCAATGCCTACTGCGGCAATTCCTGTCATTGGTACACGCTCACCACCCCACCACTGACCCATATCCAGAGTTGCCAATCCACCAACTAATTGCTCCAATCCCCGAATAATGCGGAAATTTTCTACGCCGATCAGGTTGATATAAGCTTCCTCGCCACCTAGTGCACTGATAAAACACTGCTCAAAGATAATCTCAAGCTGCTTAATATCCTTTGGATGGGCAAGAGTGCTGTATTCAAATTGAGCCGTCATCTCTCGTACCATTGGTAGTGCAAAATCACAATCATACTACAGCAGACGTTGCCCCAATGCTTCACCAACTAGCTTGAAATTGGGGACTTGTACTGAGCGAATGCGAGTGCGTCTCTACGAGAAGCCCTTGGCGCAGCCTCTCCAAGAGTTGTATTGGGGATTGGGGAAGAAAAATTTTCATGTGTTTTGATGTACCCAGTTTATGATGGCTATTTAGTACAAAATGATGGAAAAAAACATCTCATTCCATCAGTCTAATTGAATATACAGCTAGGGGTATGGCAGTGTTCATTGGTGTGAATTTCAGCTTAAAGCAATTCACAAATTACATTTTTATCGCAGCAACCCTGATATAATAAACTCATCGGAGTCCCGACTTGGGATGTAGTAATAGATAATCTCTTCATAGAGATAGGAAGCTTTTTCCTTCAGCAATTTCATAGCTATCAAGCTCCAGAATCATGCTCCTAATCAGGCTAAACTATACTACTGCGCGTTCGGTTTTAACTTTCGGGACACTTACACTTATAAATTTATCTGTTAATGAGTGGCTTCAGGATTGTTTCTTCCATTCATAGAGCGTGGTGCACCGCCCGTCAGTTGCTCTTAACAAACCACTTACAAAAAATATGTCAAGAAGTTGGATTTACCTCATCCTAGCAATCCTCTTTGAGGTTTCAGGCACAACTTGCATGAAGTTATCGCAGGGATTTACTAAAACAGTTCCTTCGGTATTAATATTTGTCTTTTATGGATTTTGTTTTACTTTTTTGACCCTTGCTCTCAAAAGACTTGAAGTGAGTGTGGCTTATTCTGTCTGGGCTGGATTGGGAACCATCTTAATCGCTATCATTGGTATTATGTGGTTTCGTGAATCTGCCACACTTATCAAACTTTTGTCGATCGGTCTAATAATAATAGGGGTAATTGGCATAAATGCAAGTAAATAAATTAAACAAGTATGAGTTCACGAAAGCCTCTTTGGATTCACAGAGAAAAGCATAGATATGTAGTGCAAAACCGGAGAATTTACCTGTCATCTCCGGACTTGTGTTATGTCACTCCGATCGCTGCTCGTTAGAATCTCTTCGCGTCAGCCTAAACAATCAGTTTTTAAGCGGACATGAGATTAGATATCGCCTCAAATAAAAAATACCCCGTCAATGTTAAAATAGACGAAGTAAATAAACCAAAACTGATCATTCTGCTTGTTGCTGTTGTAGGGAATACACCAGCAATTTTTATTGTTCCGTTAGCAGAGCAAAATGAGCAGACTTAGCTAAATGCTTTTAAAAGTATAGTAAACCTCGGTAAATATAGCCCACAAGTAATTGACTTTTAATACTTTAGCAGAGAACATCAAAGTCATGTAGCCAAATTGGCAAGTTTTTTATACACTGAGGCGTAAAAACATTGCTCAATAGTATCAATTTACAGCAATTTTCACGTGATTCAACCATCGGATAGAGGTGCTACAGCTAGCTATGCACCCATACGAGGATTGTGGTTTAAATAGATGAAAAAGGCTGTAATCCGAGCCTATTAGCTCAAAATTTATTAAACCCAGCAGAACGACGATAAAGTAACCAGATAAACAGTGGTGAACCCAGCAACGCAGTGACGGAACCTACTGGTAGTTCTACTGCTCCTAGTCTAGAGAGTAAATCTGCAAAAGTTAGTAACCATGCACCTGCAAGGGCGGAAAGTGGTAAAACAAAGCGATGATCTGTACCAACGATGAGGCGGACACCGTGAGGGACAACAAGACCAACAAATCCAATCAAGCCACTGATGCTGACTGCACCTGCGGCTAATAGAGTGGCGACACCACCAATTAACAGGCGCGATCGCGTCAACGAAACCCCCAAACTCACAGCCAAATCATCTCCTAAAGCCAGCACATTTACCGATCGCGCCAGCAAGCATCCCCCTAGCAATGCAAGAATGATGTAAGGGCCAGCCGTAGCAATTTCTTGCCAACCCCGTCCATTAAGACTACCAACCAGCCAACTAAGTGCAATTTGAATTTGACCATCTTCAGCTAAAAGCAGCAATGTACTTTGTACAGCACCTAATAAAGAACTCACTGCCACTCCGCCTAAAATCAACCGCTCAACTGAAATTCCTGACCCCGCACGACCCAGCAAAATAACGATCGCTGAAGTCAAAATAGCTCCCATCCACGCTGCTAAAGGAATTGCGATCGGGAATATTTGCCACACGATCATGAGAGTTACAATTAATCCTGCACCCGCTGAAATGCCAAGAATAAATGGATCGGCAAGACTATTGCGTAACATTCCTTGCAACAGCGCTCCTGACATTCCCAAGGCTGCGCCGACGATGAGAGCAGCGGTAATGCGTGGGAGACGCAAATCCCAGAGAATTGTCTGTTTAACCGGATCGCCTTCGCGGAGAATGGCTTGCCAAAATTCCGACATACTTAAAGGTACTGCTCCTTGAGAAAGCGACAACGCTAGCGTTACCACCAGTGCTGCACTCAGGAGTAAAACAGCCCAAAGTACCCGGTGTTCAGTAAAAATTGTCTGAAATGGTCTAGTCAAATTCCGGTCTAGTATTTTCATTCAGGGTAACTGAAACTTTAGCAGATTTCAAAACCCTTCGTTTGTATGAAGGGTTTTAACATCAGTCAACAGGTTAATTCGGCACAGTGAAGAACCACTGGGTTTTTCAACAAGCCCATCTCCTGACTGTTCTAAGCGATTCTTGTAAACTAATCATGCCTTGAAGCGTCAGGCATAATTGCTTCCTGAAGATTTACGCCGCTGAGGTTAGCTCCCCTAAGGTCGGCTCCTCTAAGGTTAGCTCCTCTGAGATTCGCCCCTGCCAAATTCGCGCTTCTGAGGTTAGTCCAACTCAAGTCAGCTTGACTCAAGTCAGCTTCACTGAGGTTAGCCCGCAACAGATATGCACCACTTAGGTGAGCCTTGTTCAGATTAGCTTTGTACAGATCAGTTTTGTAAAGATAAGCTCCCAACACCTCCGCCTCGTACAAACTTGCTTCGCTGAGGTCAGCCGCAATCAAGTTAGCTTCAATCAGGTTGGCAAAAGAGAGATTAGTCCGCATCAGCTTTGCTGCACCCAAATCGGCATCTTTCAAGTTAGCGCCTCTTAAGTCAGTGCCAATCAGATTAGCATTTGCGATCGCAGCGCCTCTAAGATCCACCTCACTCAAGTCGGCTCCAATCAAATTGGCATGACTCAAATCTGCCTGCGTAAGTATAGCACCACTCAAGTTAGCAACACTGAAGTTTGCCGCGCTCAGGTTAGCTTCAATCAAGAAGGCTTTGTAGAGGTTGGCACTACTGAGGTCAGCACCACTGAGGTTTGCTCGCACGAGTAAAGCATTACCCAAATCCACTCTTCTCAAGTTTACCCCCTGGAGGTTTGCGCCTCTGAGGTTATCGCCTTGCAGATTCGCGGTACTGAGGTCTGGTTCAATCTGGGGATTTTTCTTTCTCCACTCAATCCATGTAACTGCACCTGCTTTCAGTAAAGCTAGATGCTCTCGATTTGCCATTTTCTCTCCTTTACTCCTGACGCCCACCCAAAGAATTTACCCGACCAGCGACACTTTCAATGGCCGTTAATGCTCCCGCCGCCCCTGCTAGAATATCCTGTTCTTGTCCACCTAAGTAAAGCCGTCCAAAGCTACCTACAGCTTGAACTTCAAGAATGTTAATTCTCGCTGCTTTCTCCGCTTCATTGGCAGCCAGTGCAGCATAAGCAGCAGGCTCTACTTCTAATACATATAGTGTTTGTCCTGCTAGTAGTAGCTGTCCCCGGCGCGTGCGATTAATGAGTTGTGTTTGATAAGCATCGATGTTGCGGATAATCTGGCTAGAAATAACACGCGGTTTGAGACATTCTTCTCTTCGGACTCCCAGTGCCGCCAAAATAGCTTGACCAGCAGCACGCGTTTCGCCTTGGGAGCTAGAATGAACTTCCAATAGTCCGTATAGTCGTTCAACTACCTGTACTCCTGGACGGACAGAGGCAGATTTCAGGGCTATATCCGTAATCTTATTAATTTCGATACCAGGAGAGATTTCAATCCACAGTGATGTATCTCCTGGTAATGGTAAGAAGCCTTGGGCTACTGTTCCCATATATGCTGCATGTTGAGGTTGCAGGTTGTCGAGAAATACGAAACTGCGTAATTCTATGCCCAAGATTTTGCTCTCCAGTCGTGAGGATAAAAGTTATCTATATGCAAGATATAAGCGCCTAACTTGACAATATAGGGTATAAAAGAGCGCAAAATCCGTTTAACGGAGCTACACCCGCGTGTATAATCGTAATTATAGAAGCCAATGCTTATTTAGAAGACCATCATTGTCGTGGGATAATATCTACTTCGATCGGACGACATAATTTTTGTTTAACACAGCTGCTTTGTAAACATATTGACCCTTTTACATTACCCCAGTTTTACCCCAAATATTTCCCCAACATCTCCCAACCCCAAGCGTAAGGATTAGATACTAATAAATATGGCTCTTTCTAGCTCAAGTTGTTTCAATAAAGTATTTTCATCCCTATTCTTCCAGTCAGGTAAATAAGCAGATACAAAGCACTTAAACACCTTACCGTGGTTTGGGACAGGCTTGACGGATTTTTTCGGCGCGATCGCCAATGTTCAGGAGGAAGGGCGATCGCGATTTTTCTGGTTGATTTATCAGGTACTAGGCAAGTCTCCTTCAGGTAAGACATTATCTATGCTGAGTACCCACGGTATACCTTTGTCAAGTGGAGAACTAACAGTAATTTTAGCTCTGTTGGTAAACTGTTTCAAATTGTCGGCAAATTGGGGAACAGTTTTCATGATCTGACGATAACTTACCATATTATTACAAATCACGATCAACGTCAAAACGCCACTATTTATTTGGAAATACCAATGGCAACTCGATAACAAAATACGTGTCATGCGATCGCACGCTAAGAAAAAGCTTTTTTTAGTTGCTTCTTCAAGCTGTCTAAATAGTATTTCACTTAGCTTGATTGTTTGGCGTGAAGGCAAATCATCTGGATGCAAGCATGGTTGATTCATAAGATTTTGGCAAGCTTCAAAAGTAACAAAGCTGCGGTAAAGATTGGTGATTTCGGTTTTTTGCAGATTAGAAAAATCTGCTTGCTTGTACTAGCTTTGGTTATTTTTCTTGAGTGACAATCCACAACAAATCTAACCACAAGTGAGGATAATTTTGCTTGATATTTGAGAGTGGGTCGCGCATCAAATTATTAGCATTCAAGCAAACAACCTCAACTAGCCCCACATATTCTGCTACTTCTTTGAGTAGATTTTTTTGTTCTACTACAGCACTAATCAGTCTGTCAGGGCAGTAAATTCCAATGTATCTTGCATGGCGGATACACGTTTTTATATTCGCTCTCGTTAAATAAGGTTTAGGATTGATCGCCTTCACATAACACTGACGTAACAATTCCCATACCTGTGGATGAGCGTGCTCGATAATTACGTTAAATTGCTGGGCTAAGTCTTCTTCGGTAATCATTACTCTCTCCATTGCTTTAGTGCTAAGAACAGTAATCTCATGTCATCTGTCGCATACTTTGGGAAATACCTAATTGTGCAAAAAATTAAAGTAGCAATTCTTTGCTGATGCTATGTGCATATTCACTTTAGTCAAATGGGTAATTTTTCCTCAGGGCAAAATTTACCCCAAAGAACTCTCATTGGTTGGTATGTTTTCTACGGCTTGTATTACTCGCCTATCAAGCATCAAAGCTGAAACTAATCTCTAAAACTGTATTAAATACTACTATTTACCAATTAAGTTGGTAACAAATTATTGCTAGATAAATGCTCTATTTATTGGAATTTGGGGCTTTTAAGCCAAGATAGCAGGTAAAAAGCAAACACTCGCAAAAATAATTTGCGCTTCGCAAGCAAATTGGCAATTGATGTGATAGTCTTTTTATATGGGGAATCAAGACAGCGAAAGCACAAAAAGTCTTCCAAGAGAAATGATATAAACTCAAAGACCAGACTTTCGCCTTGGCAGATGCAATGTTTAAATCCGCTACGGCTTTTTGAAACTAAGAGACAAAGCCAATGAAGCAGGATAGTGACCTCCGTAATAACTTGAAGTCGATTAGAACTCGCTTAGGCATGAGCCAACAAGATTTGGCTAACATCGCTAATGTGACTCGTCAGACTATTAGTGGTGTAGAGTCGGGACTATATGCTCCCTCAGTAGCCATAACACTTCGCTTGGCCAAAGCGCTTGGCTGTCAAGTTGAGGATCTATTCTGGTTAGAGCGGGATTTACCTGAAATTGAAGCCGTTCTTGCCAAACCTGTTCCTAATGGTCAGCAACTACGAGTTAGTGTGGCTCGTGTCGGAGGACAATGGATAGCTTATCCCTTGATTGGTAAGGATGCTTTTCGCCAAGATATGATTCCGGCTGATGGTGAGGGTGAGACTTGCACAGGTACAAATAAAATTCGAGTCCGTCTTTTAGACGATAATCTCGACACACTTCACAACACAGTTGTGATTGCTGGTTGTGCCCCTGTGATTTCACTATGGGCAAGAGCCACCGAACGCTGGCATCCCCAACTGCGAGTCCAATATAACTTCGCCAATAGCATGGCTGCATTGCACAGTCTATGCAGAGGTGAGGCGCACATCGCTGGGATGCATCTCTACGATCCTGAGACTGGTGAGTATAATACTCCCTTTGTTCGAGATGTTCTGGCTGGCAGGGAAGCAGTTCTGATTACCCTTGGTGTCTGGGAGGAGGGACTTTTGTTAAAGTCAGGGAACCCAATGGGAATTAGAACAGTTAGTGACTTAGTGGCTGGGGGAGCGACTATTGTTAACCGCGAAATAGGTTCTGGTAGTCGGATGCTTTTGGAACAAACACTCCAAAAAGAGCAGATACCGTTCGATGCTGTTCAGGGCTTTGACAATATACTCAAAACTCACCAAGATGTTGCTCAAGCTGTAGTCAGAGGAGTTGCCGATGCAGGTATAAGTACGGCATCCGTAGCTACCGCCTTTGGGTTGGGATTTATCCCTCTACATCAGTCACGATATGATTTGGTGATTCTCAAGGAATATTTGGAAGAAGCACCTGTACAGCAGTTGTTCAGTACTTTGGGACATCGGATGGTTCACTCACAATTTGAAATTCTCGGCGGTTACGATATTAGTAAAATCGGGGAAGTTGTAGCGACTGTTTAAAACCCCGCGACCAGGAGAATCCCTTGCTGACTATCTGGTGAGAATGAGGAAATTTCTTCAGTTGACTCAGTTTGAGTTAGCGCAGGTGGCGGGAATTCATTCGCGCTCGATTGGCAAGATTGAGCGGGGGCTGACTACCAAACTCAATCAAAAGACTTTAAGGGGGCTGGCGGTGGCTTTGGGCGTACCTCAGGAGTTTCTCGAAACTGTCTCCAGGGGACAAGAGGTTCAACTTGCCCAAAATGTGAAATTTTGTCCCCAATGTTGGAATCCTAGCTATACTGCTGACCCTATCTGGCAGAATGTTCAAGCTAGGTTTTGCTATCTCTGCGGTATACAGTTACGGGCTAGTTGTGCCAATTGTGGTGAGTTAGTGGTGTCTATTAGACATCTCCAAAATAGTATCATTCTGTGATAAAAGAACATTAGAGAAGTTTTTTGACACATAAATATGAGTGATATACTGAAGCACATTGAAGAAAATCCTAAAGAAACACGGAGGTTAATTGGTCTCGAGTATGAACAGTTACAGCAATTAATCCAAAATGCCGAACGATTAAATTATGAAAA
>NZ_JAVRBN020000060.1:0-28737 GCF_034531305.2 Nostoc sp. ChiQUE02 | reverse complement strand
GCAGTGCGGTCTTCTCTACGAGACGCTGCGCGATGGGGTTTCCCCAAGTAGAGCAACTGCCGTGGAGCAGGCTTGCCGTGAGCGTAGCCGAACGGGAGCAGGGGGAGAAAGAAAAATCTTATCTGAGTAAATTTGGATAATTTATTTTCTGGAAGTCCCTTACCTCAATTTATCTCACAGTTGTGCAATGCCCGATTTCTCACTCTCTGCTAAAAGCCCCCAGATTTGTCCGTGGGGAATTCGTTACATTCATGTCATCATTCAATCTGCGAATCAGACGGGATAACTCACGAATGATATTCACTGCAATTTCGGGAGTTTCTTCGATCGCATCATAAAGTTGCTCTTGCGTCAGTTCTAAAAATTCACAAGGTTCCAGAGTCGTTGCGCTGGCAGAACGAGGTTGAGTATCAAATACTGCCATTTCCCCAAAGTATTTTCCCTGTTCCACCTCTGCAAGTTGTTTATTCCCAATGTGAACTTTAACTCTACCTGACACGACAATATAAAGCGATCGCCCTTCTTCTCCCTGTCGAAAGATGGTGTAATTAGCTGGAAATGACAATTCGTTCATCACTGAAGTGAGCCGCACAATAAAATCATCCCGCAATTCCTTAAAAATCGGGACTCGCCGGACAAATAATAAACGGTCAACACTAGTTAGCATAATTACAACTTAAAATTCAACATTACTGAATATCTCCCAACTGAAGCCAGAGCGCGATTAGTTATATTAACCGATGTTCAATGCTAGCCGCCAAGAATATCCCAGGCTTTAGCATCTGACAAGGGGTCTCTTCAATAAAAGCGATGCCTACGGCGGTAAACTACGCTCTTAAACTTCTCAGATACTAACTCAGTGTTAGGCATGACGAACTGCTACTCTTTTTTATTTATGCAGTTTTGAAGGAAGTGGTTTTGTTATGTAGAAAGCCCAAAACATATAGTAAAGTTATCAATCACTTTTATTTATCCTTTTAAGAAACAAGAGTATTTGCTCTTATTTGGTTGAAAGCCATAATATTGAGTTCATGAGCTCCCAAGGTACCTTGCTGAGAAAAAAAAATCACCAATTTGATTGGAGGCGTAGTTTACTGCCGTAGGCATCGCCTCTAAAAACTGGGGAACTGGCTGATGACTAGCGAACCTTGATCGGTTGTCGTTAGGTAAAACAGTCACAAAATCTCCTGAACTGCCCTCATTGCCAGAAGCAGAGAAGGACTAAGACAAACAGCATTGAATTATCGTGAGCAACAATTATGAGTTGGCTAATTAGTACATTAATTATTGGAATCTCTGTCGCTTTTGCAACCACCTTTGACGACAATTTATATTTGACAGCTTTCTTCGGAAAAGTCAATCGCAGCTTTCGTCCTAAACATATTGTTATCGGTGAATTTCTGGGATTCACAGCCTTAGTATGTGCTAGCCTCCCTGGTTTCTTCGGCGGTCTGATTATTCCAAGCACCTGGATTGGTTTGCTAGGTTTGCTTCCCATTGCCATCGGTATTAGTAATTTCATAAGTCGAGAACAGCAAGAAGAGACAGTGCAAGCTGTGTCAGTTGACTTAACTCCTACCAAATCTGGACGCCAGAATAAATCACTATTAGCAACCATCCGCGATCCTCAAACCTACCGCGTTTCCGCAGTGACCATTGCCAATGGAGGAAACAACATTGGAATTTATGTACCCTTGTTTGCCAGTAGCAATCTTCCAAGTTTGGGTGTGATTCTATGTGTTTGCTATTTCACTGTTGGCGCGTGGTGCTTACTCTCTTACAACCTGACTCGTAATCCTCTCATGACACCCGTTTTAACTCGCTATGGTCGAAAAATCTTCCCCTTTGTCTTAATTTACTTGGGACTCTCTATCTTGATTAAAAGTGAAACATATCGACTTTTACCTAGTTTGGCAATGCTTTCCCATTAGATACGAGGCGATGCCTACGGCGGTAAACTACGCTTACAGTAGGCGCTCCACGCGATGTCTACAATCGTCTCGTAGAGAAGTGCGGGCTATTCGGCGTCGCATCTGAATCTGCAAACTCGAAATTCTTGATGGGTGCGATGTCCCTGATGTAAGCAAAAAAATCAGCGATCGTTTCTCATCCGAAATATAATCACTTTAATTTATCAATTCGAATCAAAATAATATTTGCTGTTATCAATCAACATATCTAGACTGAAAATAAAGCACATTATTGATGGTTTATATAAAAGCAAACCCATCGCAGCGAATCATCATAGGAAGGAACTAATGAATCAATCAAATTCAACAAAATTAACTCAGTGGCTCGTAACTGCCGTATTTCTAGTAGTTGTAGCGGGATTTACTCTGCTTGTTCAGCCCAGCGCTAGAGCACAAACACTTACACCATCCATAGCTACCGAATCTGAACTAGCTCCAGTAATATCTCCGGTTGATTCACCAATGGAGCCTGTAACAGCACCAGTAATATCTCCGGTTACATTACCAATAGTGTCTGTAGCAGAAAACGTTAGACATTTATTACAAACCAATGAATGTGTCGGGTGTAACCTGACTGGGGCAATGTTAAAGGACGCAAACCTGCAAGCGGCAAACTTGGAAGGTGCTAACTTACAAAATGCAGACTTAGAAAGGGCTAATTTACAGCAAACAAACTTACAAGGGGCTAACTTTCAAGGAGCAGATTTAGGCAAGGTAAACCTTTTAGGAGCAAATCTTTTGGGAGCAAACCTATTTGATGCAGACTTAGAGAAAGCCAACCTGTTGGGAGCAAACCTGCAAACGGCTAACCTACAGAACGCAGACTTGGAAAAGACAAATCTCACCAATGCAAACATGCAGGGGGTTAACCTGATGGGTGTTGATTTGGAAGATGCAATCAGACCGGAAGGATTCGCTATTCAGTAGACATCTGGTAGAAAAAGAATGTAGAGACGTAGCACTGCTATGTCTCTACAATAGTTCTAGATTCAGTCATTTAATTCCATCAATTCTTTTGTTTTCAAATCAGCCGCTACAGGTTGAGAACATGCAATTTGAGGAGAGATAGAGCAAATCGCCTCTGTGGTTGTTTCAAAACAATTTGATAACCCAATTGTTTTTAACAATCCTGTACGTTCTAGTAGTTGTTGGACTTCGGGTTGTAAACCTGTGAGAATTAAGCGGCAATTGTGCCGTTCCAAGTCGTGATAAATATCTTCTAAAGCTACTAATCCAGTTGTGTCCATATTTGGTACAAACCGCAACCGGAGAATTAAATACTTTACTTCTGGTTCATCGCGGAGGAAGGTAGCAAACCGTTCAGCAGCACCAAAAAATACGGGGCCATCTACCCGATAAACAGCAATTTCCTTACCTAATTCCAGAGGAGTACCAGGGGGAAATACTTCGGTTTCAGGTATTTTAACAAGACTTAAATCGCTCATCCGTTTGATGAACAAGGCTCCGGCTGCAATCAATCCCACTTCGACAGCGAGAACTAAGTCAAATAAGATTGTCACTAGCCAGGTGAGAATCATTACAGCAAAGTCGGAGTAGGTAGCACGCATCAATAAACCAATGGCTTCCCACTCAATCATCCGCAGGCTAACCACCATCAAAATGCCAGCAAGTGCTGCTAAAGGAATCTGTGCAGCTAGGGGTGCTAAAGTTAAAACAATAATCGCTAAAGCAACGCCGTGAATTACCCCAGATAGTCGGGTTTTCCCGCCAGAACGGACATTCACAGCAGTCCGAGCGATCGCACCTGTAGCGGGGATGCCCCCAAAAAATGGGACAATCATATTAGCCAAGCCTTGACCAATTAATTCGCGATCGCTATTATGTTTTTCGCTGACAGTCATACCATCAGCTACCACCGCCGATAGCAACGATTCAATACTCCCTAGTGCAGCTAAAGCCAAAGCTGGATTAATTAGTTCTCGAATCACACTAAAATCATTCCAGTGGGGAATACCTTGAGGCATCGGTAAAGATTGAGGAATGGTGCCAATTGTTGGTACATTCAGATGGAAAGCAGAAGCGATCGCAGTTGCTAACACCAGCCCCACTAAAGAACCTGGTATTGTCGTATTAATCCTGGGCCATAAAACATTAGTTACAATCACCACAACTGCCAAGGCAACCGCTGCCCAGTTTAGAGCTTCTACATGAGTTAGACTTTGCCAAAGTCCGGGCAAAAAATGTTCGCTACGTGGTAATTTTAAACCAAAGAAATTATTTAACTGACCACAAAAAATAATCACGGCAATACCATTAGTAAAACCTGCCGTCACCGGATAGGGAATAAACTTCACTAACTGTCCAAGTTTGGCAACCCCCAAGGCAATTTGGATAATCCCAGCCATCACCCCAGCAATCCAAACTTTCTCAAGGCCGTATTTGGCGACAATTCCCACCAAAACCACAGCCATTGCACCTGTTGGCCCTGTAATCTGTACTGACGAACCACCAAAAATTGCCGCGACGATTCCCGCCACAATCGCGGTGTAAAGTCCCGCCTTTGGTTCCACACCACTGGCTACCGCAAAGGCTAAAGCCAAAGGCAATGCTACCACTGCTGCTGTTAGTCCTCCCGTCAAATCGCCACGCAGTCCACCAAACAAGCCGCCCAAACGCAAAAGCTGTGGTTCTTTGAGGATATTAGAGATTGCCATATCGTCATTTTCAACTCTCATAGACAATTTGTTGAAGCACACACAAATGTTATTCCATCTTTTCTGTAGAGTTCATCAGGGATTGTCGAAAATTCCGCGATTGCGTATGGGTTTTGGTTCAAGTTCGCCTATTTGCTGATTAATAAAAGCTTAGGCTTACTTGACATAATGGATATAGTATGTATATGTAAAGATGGCGATCGCTACAGAGTTCTTTAGCAGGCCGACAGATGGTAGATTTGAATCTAAGTACAGACTTTGCCTAACAGCTTAATGTTTTTAAACGCAGAGTGACTCAAAGTAAACGCAAAGTAACGCAGAGTTTTGCCTAATTTATTTCGCTACGAATTAATTAAATATTGTACTGAGACTTTGCTGAGGTAGTATTAAAAGCAAAAGTCAAGGCTTAAGTAATTTTTACGAGGACGCAAAAGTATTAATTAGTCTACGCTCTGGGTAATAAGGCTACTCAGATAAACTTATGGGACTTTACGACCAAAATCAATCATCACAGGATGCGCTACGAAAGTTACGCGAAGGAGCAAGCCACTCCAGAGTAGCCCAAGAAATTGCTCAACGAGACTATGCAAAAGCTCAAGCCGAAGCTGATAAATGGGAACAAGAATATCAACTTGCTGTGCAAGGAAGTAATCAGGATTTAATTAGTCAAACAAAATTCCAAAAGGAACGATATCAAGCAATCGCTAGTAGACTAAAAACCCTGATAGAGGAGCAACAACCACAAGTAGACGCAATTAAAAATAGTTTGAAATCTTGGGAGAAAAAGGTTTCAGAAGCACAGAATGAAGTATTACGGAGTGAGTCTAACATTAGTGAGGTTTCACCAAAATTCATCAGCTTTGAATACAAAGATGTTGATGTATCGATTGATGATGAATTACAGCAACTTAAAGCATTAATGCTATCACCTAAACCTCAAGAGCAAACTCAAGCTAAAAAAGACAGCAAAGTGCTTTTAGCAGAGGCTATTCATGAGACAAAAAAAGCTGTCAACAGCGCTGTTGCTAATCAAGAAGGTATTGAGAAAGATTTTGAAAAAGCCCAGAAAGAAACTAAATACTGGAACGAAAAAGTTCAGACAGCTTTGAAAAACAATGATGATGATTTAGCCCTTCAAGCTGTAGTGAATAAAAAAATACAAAATAAAATTGTGCTTATTCTTCTAACTCAGCTTCAACAGCAGCAAGCAACAGTAGCTTTACTCAGACAAAATCTGATGACTCTAGAAAATTTCAAGAAAACATTAGGCAATGACACAGAATTCTAAAACAGGCGCAGCATTCATTGCAGGCGGAACCATAACAGCTGCTGGTGTTTCTGCAACTGTAGGCGGGATGGGGCTAGCTGGCGGATTTGGTGCAGTCGGCATTGGTACAACTCCTGTAGTCGGTGCTGGTGCTGTGGCTGGTGCAGCTGCTTATGGCGTTTTTAAAGCCATAGCAGAGGGAGATGCTGCTGCTTTTAGTGCAATGGGAATTGGTGCAGTCGGCGGTGCTGGTGTTTATAGTGTCGTCGGTGGTATGGGTTTAGTCGCACCGAAAGTAGGGCTGGCATTTGGGATTGGTGCAGTACCGATGGCAGGAATTGGTGCAGTAGTGGGACTCGCCGCCTATGGTATTGCCAAACTGTTAGACGAATCTGGAATTAGCGAAACTCCAGCACAGCTTTTTGAGCGGATGGAAGAGAAAGTTTTGCAGATGGGCTACTATTCCGAAGCAGTGATGGAATTAGAAGCATTTTTATCTGGTGAGGATCTCAACCAAAAATTTGCTGTTTTGGAAGTCGAAGATGAGTTACAAGCACTCAAGGCTGAATTTAAGAAAAAATCAAAATTTGTTACCCCTAAACCTTCCACTCCTAATATTGAAGCGGAAAGAATATCTCTGACAACCCAGCTACCTGAAACCTGGAGATGTGTACGCACACTCAAAAGTCACTTAGCGGCAGTTAATGCGATCGCAATCAGTCCTGATGGTACTACCTTGATTAGTGGCAGTGATGACAGACAAGTTAATTTGTGGAACTTGAAAACCGGAAAATGGCTTTACACGTTCTCTGGACAAGCTGAGGCAGTTTTATCTGTTGCTATCAGCCCTGATGGACAGCAGATTGCAAGTGGTAGCGTCGATCGCAAAATCAGCAGTTGGCAGATGGACACAAAAAAATTTCTCCATACATTCTTTTATTTAAGTTCTGCCTATAGTCATAATGGTTTTGTTAACTCGATTGCCTACAGTCCTGATGGCGCAATTCTTGCTAGTGGTGCTGCCGATAAGACTATTAGAATCTGGGGACGCTACACGGGAACAGTAAAACGCACTTTAAATGGACACTCAGATGCAGTTTTGTCTGTCACCATCAGCCCTGATGGTAAAATCCTTGCAAGTGGTAGTGCGGATCAAACTATTAGGCTTTGGGATATCAAAACTTGGCAACAGCGCTACATTCTGACTAAACATTTGGGTGCAGTGAATACAGTTGCCATCAGTCTTAACAGTCAAACTCTTATTAGCGGTAGCACAGACGCCACAATTAAGCTGTGGAATCTCCAAACTGGAGAACTACTTTCCACTTTGACTGGACACTCAGCGGCGGTTTTGTCTGTTGCCATCAGTCCCAATGGAAAAATCTTCGCCAGTAGCAGCAGAGACGGTATTATCAAACTTTGGAACCTCCACACTGGAGAACTACTACAAAGTCTTTCTGGATGTAACCCCGTTGCTTTCAGTCCTGATGGCAAGACGCTGGTAAGTGGCGGTAATGGCGGAAGTATCAAGATTTGGAGTCAAATGCAAGGCTTTGATCAATTTACTCTCGACTCTGGATTATCTGGGGAATGGTGGGAAGTCTTGGGTGTAAATCTGGGCGATCGCCCCAATGTTGTTAAATTTGCCTACCGTCGATTAGCAAGATTGTATCATCCTGATGTCAATAGTTCTGCGATCGCAAAAGCCTCAATGCAAGCAATTAATCAAGCTTATAAAGAATTCCAGAAGCAGGTAATATGAAGTTAGCAGTTTATCGATGCTAGTCAAAATATGAACAATAATTGAGGAATTAGTGTTATGTTTCAACATGTAGCAGAGTTGATAACTTTTGAAGAATTTGTCAAATGGAAGCCGGAGAACGGCAGATATGAATTGCATAAAGGAGTAATAGTTGAAATGCAGCCAACAGGAGAACATGAGTTGGTCAGAGCATTTCTGATTAGAGAACTCAATTTTGAGATTCGGAGGTTTAACCTAGCTTATTCGATTCCTGGTCAAGCATTAGTCAAATCTGTTGATAAAAAATCTGGTTATATTCTAGATGTGCTGGTATTGAATCTCCCTAATTTAGTTAATGAACCACTTTGGAAAAAATCATCAACAGTTACTCAAGCAGCATCAATCCGATTGGTAGTGGAAGTTGTAAGTACAAATTGGCGAGATGATTATTTTCTGAAATTCGGTGAATATGAAGAAATTGGGATTTCAGAATATTGGATTGTTGACTATGCTGCTCTTGGTGGAAAACGGTTTATTGGCAATCCTAAACAACCGACAATATCAGTTTACAGATTAGTGGAAGGCGAGTACCAAGTAACTCAGTTTCGTGGTAACGATCAAATTGAATCACCAACTTTAAGAGATTTAAATCTGACTGCTGAACAAGTTTTTAAGGCTGCTTTGGGAGAACAGTAATGAACATTGCTTGTTTGTTAACTTAGTTATCAATGCAATTCAATACACACCACAAAGAGGAAAGGTGACTGTTTGCTTAGACCGCAGTAACCATTATGCTATGATTCAGATTCAAGATACGCGTATTGGTATTTCGCAACAGGATCTGACTCGGATTTTTGATAGCTTTTACGGAGTGAATAGCGATGCCTACAGCGGGCTGCGCCTACGCTCCTGTAACACTGGCGGTTTTGGATTGGGATTGACGATCGTTCTGTTTGCTTTACTATTTTTGGCTTTACTCCCATAAACGCCCCATGTCATCTGTCAGTAGGGTAAAATATTTAACCCTTGAGAAGTATTGACATATTAAATTTTTCGCGGACTCATCTTGCATATTTTGACAAAGCGTTATAAATTATTATTAGGTTATAGGGGAATAATCTGACTTTTTAGTGTCAAAAACTAATCCTGCTCAAGTAAATATACTGCAACCAGTTTTAACTTCACACAAACCTAGACAGCACTGAAGATATGTTTTTATTTGGTAAAGCAAAGATTCCGGACATGAAACGGAACAATAAATAATTTAAAAGTATATCTTGTGTGACTGTTTTTAAAATCATGTTACTGCTTGCGGTGAGGAACAAGAACTATAATTCACCAAAAGAGTAACCGATTATAAGCAAATTAACTAGCAATAAAGCTGCATACATATAGCAGTTTTATTTCTTGTTAGTTGATTAAATTTTCTCCAAATTATATTTGCTATTCAAAGAATCGTTTTTGTTATGCTGAGAATGGCAAAAATAATAAATGAAGACGCATCTACCACAAATTTACAATCCAAATGGAGTCATTCTGGCGATGCACCTAAACGAATTGGAAACTACTGAAAATTTAAAAGAAGTGGAAGAAGCGTGGCGAACACTAGAAAAATCAATTCTCTACTATCAAGGACGCCCCGTTGGTACGGTAGCCGCTTATGATGCATCTGTAGAGGCTCTCAATTATGACCAGTGCTTTATCCGGGATTTTGTCTCTTCAGCTCTAATTTTTCTGATTAAAGGTAGAACAGATATTGTTCGTAATTTCTTAGAAGAAACCTTAAAGTTACAGCCTAAAGAAAGGGCATTAGATGCCTATAAGCCTGGACGAGGATTAATCCCTGCTAGCTTTAAAGTTGTATTAGAAAATGGGCAAGAATCTTTAGAGGCTGATTTTGGTGAACATGCGATCGCTAGAGTTACACCCGTAGATTCTTGCCTATGGTGGATTATTTTGTTGCGTGCTTATGTAGTCGCCACAGAAGATTTTTCTTTAGCCTATCAACCTGAATTCCAAAATGGTATCAGGTTAATCATGGAAATCTGCTTGGCGAATCGTTTTGATATGTACCCAACGCTGTTGGTTCCAGATGGTGCTTGTATGATTGACCGTCGTATGGGCATTTATGGGCATCCTCTAGAACTACAAGTTCTTTTTTACACGGCATTGCGTGCATCTCGTGAACTGCTAATTTGCCAAGGGAATTCTGATATTGTTGAAGCCATTGATAACCGTTTGCCTCTTTTATGCGCTCATATTCGCCAGCATTATTGGATAGATATTAATCGCCTGAATGCAATTTATCGCTTCAAAAGTGAAGAATATGGTAAGGGTGCTGTTAATCTGTTCAACATATATGTAGATTCTGTTCCCTATTATGAATTAGATAAGTGGCTGCCAAAAAAAGGTGGTTATCTAGCAGGTAATGTCGGCCCGTCGCAGCTAGATACTCGCTTCTTTTCACTCGGAAACTTAATGGCAATCATTTCAGACTTAGCCACCGAAGAACAGTCACAAGCGATTATGACTCTCATTGAGGAACGATGGGATGATTTGGTGGGAGATATGCCAATGAAAATTTGTTTCCCAGCTTTGGAACATGAAGAATACAGAATTGTAACTGGATGTGACCCCAAAAATATCCCTTGGTCGTATCATAATGCTGGTAGTTGGCCAGTTTTAATGTGGATGTTAGCGGCGGCGGCAGTGAAAACTAACAGAACAAGTCTTGCACAAAAGGCTATTGAAACTGCTCAAGGACGCCTCAGTACAGATGAATGGCCAGAGTATTACGACGGTAAAAAAGGGCGACTGATTGGCAAACAAGCTAGAAAATATCAAACTTGGACAATTACTGGGTTCTTATTAGCAAAAGAACTGATGGCAAACCCCACTTTTTTACCATTAATCAGCTTTGGGAAATTACCAGCAGAACAGGTTTCTAGAGCATGTGAGTTTGAAATCGCCAGTGTAGACCCGTATATGCCTCAATAGGGAAGTTGGGAGTTGGGAGAGACGCGACGCCAGTCGCTACAACGGGGAGCCACTCCGTTGGGCGGCTTTGCCGACTTGAAGGAAGTGGCGTGGGAACCCCCGCAACGCGCTGGCTCATTAATCGCGTCTGTACAAGAGTTAGGAGTTAGAATACAAAAGCCTTCTGACTCCTGAATCAAGTTTCCATGACAAACCCCCGTCAACTAGCTTTTATCGCCCTGCGAGATATTCATAAGGGGGCTTATGCTGATGTTGCCCTAGATAGAGTACTGCAAAAAGTTAATTTGGCTGATAACGATCGCCGCTTAGTGACAGAATTGGTTTATGGGAGCGTCAGAAGGCAGCGCACCCTCGATACTCTCATCGATCAACTCGCCAAAAAGAAATCTCATCAACAGCCACAAGACCTCCGCACCATCTTACATCTGGGTTTCTACCAACTGCGTTATCAACAGCGTATACCCGCCTCAGCTGCTGTTAATACCACCGTCCAACTCGCTAAAGAAAACGGTTTTTCTGGACTCACTGGTTTTGTTAACGGTCTATTACGCCAGTATCTTAGAAAAGCAGGAGAAGCAGGGGAAGAAAACACTTCCTCATCTCTCCATACTGATCCGTTACAACTTCCAGAAAACCCAGTGGAACGCTTGGGTATTTTACACAGCTTTCCTGACTGGATTATTCAAGTCTGGTTAGAACAACTGGGTTTGACCGAGACAGAACAACTGTGTGAATGGATGAACCAATCACCAACAATTGACTTGCGTATCAACCCACTTCGCACTTCAATCGAGGAAGTTGAGGCCGCTTTGCAATCTGTTGGTGTTTTGGTGAGACGGATTCCTCATTTACCCCAAGCGCTACGATTTATTGGTAATACTGGGTCAATTCAAAAACTACCTGGTTTTAGAGAAGGTTGGTGGACTGTACAAGATAGTAGTGCTCAATTAGTAGGTCATTTGCTCGACCCACAACCGGGTGAAGTGGTAATTGATGCCTGTGCTGCACCAGGGGGTAAAACAACCCACATTGCTGAGTTAATGGCGGATAAAGGTAAAATTTGGGCTTGCGATCGCACTCCTTCTCGTCTTCGCAAACTCCAAGAAAACTCTCAACGGCTGAATTTACAATCTATTCAAATTTTCACTGGTGACAGTCGCCACTTCAACCAATTTCAAAACACCGCAGACCGCGTATTGCTTGATGCTCCATGTTCTGGTTTGGGAACCATGCACCGTCATGCTGATGCTCGTTGGCGACAGACACCAGAATCTGTCCGCGAACTTTCGGTGCTGCAAAAAGAATTATTAACACATACATCAACTTTTGTCAAACCTGGTGGTGTACTAGTTTATGCCACCTGTACATTGCATCCAGCAGAAAATGAAGAAGTGATTTCGGCATTTTTAGCTGAGTCACCTGATTGGCAAATTGAGTCTCCCAGCGGCATTGAGTTACCTGATTCTGCCCAGATAACACCTCAAGGTTGGTTTAAAGTCTGGCCCCATCGACAGGACATGGATGGCTTTTTTATGGTGCGCTTAAGAAAAACCAATAATTCCGAGTGAATACTGTTTGGGATTGTACGATTTGGTGGAGGCCTGAATCTACCAGAGGAGGCAGCAATGGTTACCCCTTCCAATGTCAAAAACTTAGTTAAAATCCTGATTGGAGCCGCCTGGATTGATGGCAGAATCCAGCCAGAAGAACGGCAATATCTCCGCGAAATAGCTCAAGCAAAAGGTTTAGCTAACGATCCAGAAATTAAGCCTTGGCTGTACGAATTAGTTCCTGTACAGCCGAAAGAATGCTATGACTGGGTGCGGGAGTATTTAGGCGATCGCCCCAGCCTTGAAGATTGTGAAAATCTGATTGAAGCTATCAGTGGCTTAATTTATAGCGATGGTGAAGTTGCTGTCGAAGAAGCCAGACTCCTGACCCAATTACAGGATATAGCGAAGCTGAATGACTCAAATCAACCGGCTCACACTGCACTTCTCAAACAAATTCAAAAGCTTTACCGTCGTTGGGTTGAAGTTCAAAACTAAATCATAGTCATTAGTCATTAGACTAATGACTAATAACTAAATTATGACTTCGGTTCACCCAGACCCGGAGTTTCTTCTTTATCAACTTTAGGCACAAAATCAGGACGCTCTTTGCTTTCCCAACCTGCGGGGCGTTTCGAGTTGTACCAAGCTATTGACCCAATGGTGACAGCAGCAATAAAACCAACGACATACACCAAGGTGAAAGCAAAAGGAAACTGACCACCACCTGTTGCAACTGAATCTGCTGCCTGCATCAATATATGCATGAGTATATTCTCCAATGTTAAGTAACACTACTTGTCACACTATAAAATGAGCGTATCACTTAACATCCCCCCGGAGTTTAGTTTAAGTAACTTGATATGCATAAAAAAGAGCAGGGGGCAGGGGGCAAGGGGCAGGAGACAGAGGGAGAAGAATAATAATACTTCTCTACGAGAGGCTTCTCTTTCAGAGACGCTAACGCTAACGCGAACGTCAACGGCTCCCTTCCCTACGGCACGCTACGCGTAGCTTGCTTCCACGTTCGCGTAGCGTGCCGTAGGCAAGTGGTACGACTGCGCTACCTCGGCTCCGGTTCCATCGAGCGACTTGTACTGAGCGTAGTCGAAGTAAGTCGAGATGCTCGGCACAAGTCAGGGCAAGTCGCTCAGTCCAAGTGCCCAATGCCCACTCCTCAATTAGAAGGTCTAAGTCTATCCCGCCAGCTAGGCTGTGGTGATGAACCTGAACTATTTGCCGGAGAGGAAGATCGCCGAGTTCTTCGAGGTGGGGGAGAAGAAGGAGAATCAGATTCTACTCTTCTAGAGCGCCGCCGTGAACGAGATGACTCCTCAGAAGAGTTACTGGAACTTGATTCTTCACTGCGATCGCGCCTTCTCCGTCTTGGGGTATAATCGCTCGATTGCTGTTCTTCTTGAGAATAGCTTCTCCTCCTCCTACGTCTCCTCGATGAACCACTCTCCTCAGAATTTCTAACACTTTCTCCTTCTGAGTCATCATCAGAGGAAATAGAACGATTCAGCACTTGTTTGGGCTTGATAGACTGAGCTTTGATGGTGCCTTTACGACCTTCTAACTTGGGTCGTTTGGGAAACTTTTCTACGGGCATCCCCTCTACCGCTTTTTCCATAAATTCGTGCCAAGTGTAAGCGGCACTACTACTACTGCCATAAGTGGGGCGGTTGTCATCGTTACCTAGCCATACCCCTGTCACCATCTGAGGAATGTAGCCAATAAACCATAAATCACGGGCTTCGTCGGATGTGCCGGTTTTGCCTGCAACTGGTCTATTATCCAATTGGGCAGCACCACCAGTTCCTGCTTCGACGACGTTGCGTAGCATCCAAGTCATGATGGCGGCACTGTCAGCGTCAAGGGCGCGTTTTGACTTGAAATTAGCTGACCAGATCACCTTGCCTTGGCGGTTGAGGATGCGGGTAATACCATGAGGTTCTGCGTGTAATCCAAGAGTCGCAAAACTGCCATAAGCGCTGGTCAACTCTAGCAGATTGACTTCATTTGAGCCGAGAGCCAAAGAGTAGGTGGGCTTGAGTTCAGATTTTATCCCCATATCATGGGCAAGTTTAATCGTTGGGGTAAATCCCACATCAATCAACACCTTGACCGCAACAATATTAACAGAGCGGGTGAGGGCATCTCGGATGTTCATTGAACCCCGGAAGTTTTCACTATAGTTTTTCGGTTCATAGCCGTCTACGACAAAGGGCGCATCTTCGTAGCTATCGTAGGGGCTTTTACCGCTAGCGATCGCAGTCGCATATACAAACCCTTTAAATGTCGATCCTGGCTGCCGCTGTGCCTGGGTAACCCGATTAAACTGGTTTTTACCAAAGTCTTTCCCTCCAACCATTGCCTTAATTTCACCGCTGCGGGGGTCAATGGCTACCATTGCTGCTTGCTTAAAGTTCTCCCAGCGTCCTTGATTTCGCAGCGTTTTAGCAACTGCCTCTTCTGCGGCTTTCTGCCAAGTCGGGTTCAGTGTGGTTTCCACTACTAATCCCTCACTTTTTAGCACGTTAGGAGAAACATACTTCGGCAATTCTTTTTGGATGTAGCTGGTAAAGTAGGGTGATTCTACTTGCACTCGCTTGGGTAAACTGCTTTTGAGTGTTAGTGGCTCCTGAACGGCTGCTTGCCTTTGCTCTGCTGTAATAACTCCATCTTCTTGCATCCGTAGTAATACTAAGTCCCGACGCCGTTTCGCCGCTTCGGGATTCTTGTCTGGGGCGTATAAGCTAGGAGCAGGAGCTAATCCAGCAATCGTTGCCATTTCCGCCAGGGAAAGCTGGTCTGGCGATTTACTAAAATATACCCAAGATGCATCTGCCACACCATAAGCTCCACCTCCCAAATAAACCAGATTCAGGTAACGCTCTAAAATCTGATCTTTGGTTAATTCATTCTCCATTTTTTGTGCTAAACGGACTTCCTTGAGTTTCCGCCAGATTGTCTGCTCTTGTTTCAAAAAGAGAATCCGCGTTAGCTGTTGGGTGATGGTGCTACCACCTTCAACCACACCTTGCGATCGCAAATTATTCAAACCCGCTCTGACAATTCCTTGAGGATCAACTCCGTTGTGTTGCTTAAATCTTCTATCTTCTGAGGCGATGAAAGCTTTTTTTAAATTATCTGGTATTTGTTCCAGCTTTAGCTGTTCTCTAGCCGTTTCACCTTGTTGTTGTAATATAGTTCCATCGGCGGCTTTGATGGTCAGTGTTTGCTCTCTAACCACGGCATTCAACTCAGACTGATCTGGTAAAGTCCGGTCTATTAAACTGACGCCGTAGATCAAGGCAACTATGCCACCACCTACACCCAAGCCTGCCCAAAACCATAAGCGACGATAGAGTGGTTTACCGCGAGTTGCCTGATTGGTCTTCATCCTAGATGGTAAAATTTTCATTTTGCTCAGTAACTGCCTCGCCTGCGCCAGATGTGCTGGTGGTAAGCTCTCATTTGTTCCTCCTTGTCCAGAGTCACTCAAATTAGTTGGTCTTCGCTTGAACCAGGAGGTAAGCTTCTCCACGTCAGTTCCTCGCTCAAAGTAGTAACTTATATAACCACCATCAATC
This sequence comes from Nostoc sp. ChiQUE02, assembly GCF_034531305.2. NCBI lineage: Bacteria > Bacillati > Cyanobacteriota > Cyanophyceae > Nostocales > Nostocaceae > Nostoc > Nostoc sp. ChiQUE02. The sequence continues at coordinate 12,941 of NZ_JAVRBN020000060.1, read as the reverse complement.
AACTTTGGGGTTAGTTCACCACCATTGTGTTAGTATAATATCCTATAAATAATTAACTAAATTCTCCATAAAATAATGTTTTTGAGATTTAGTTAATTTAGTTTTGTAAAAACGCTGCAATTTTGATATCTCAAATTATTGGTATTTTCTGGAACAAGTGTACCGAAGTATTCGCAAAGACAGCCCGAAAACAGCTTACTTAAGGAGAGTGCGATGCCTACGGTAAGCTACGCCGAAGCAGAGCCAAGAAGAAGCGCTCTTGCCCTTGGTAGTAATATCGGCGATTCACAGACTATTTTAGAAGCAGCTATAGAGATTTTAGCCCAAACGCCAGGTATTCTCTTAGAAGCCAGATCCAATTGGTACCAAACCAAAGCTGTGGGGCCACCACAGCCAGATTATCTCAATGGCTGCGTCACATTGCAGGTAGAAATGCTACCTCAGCAGTTATTAGAGACTTTGTTAGGAATCGAACAACAATTTGGGCGTGTGCGTCAGGAACGCTGGGGACCACGAACCTTGGATTTAGATTTGTTATTATTCGATGACATTATTGTGGATACACCAAATCTCCAGATTCCTCATCCACGAATGCGGGATCGGGCCTTTGTGTTAGTACCACTAGCAGAAATTGCCCCAGATTGGATAGAACCAGTATCCGGGTATGTTATTAAAGAACTGCTGAAAGAGGTAGACTGTTCTGATGTACATTTATTGATGGGCAATTAAAAATACCATCTTTAAACGCAGAAGAACGCTGATTTCACCTCTGTATTCACAGATAATCAGATTTTATTATGCCATTAGGTAGAGAATTACCACAACTACTAAGACAACGCCTGTTTTATAAAGGACGCAAGTTTGATTTTGAAGTTAATCGCTTGCGTTTGCCGAATAAATCGGAAGGAGAATGGGAATGTATTCGTCACCCTGGTGGCGCTCTAGCTGTGCCGGTAACACCAGAGGGTAAACTTGTGCTAGTGCGCCAGTATCGTTTTGCAATTCAGGGACGAATATTAGAATTTCCGGCGGGAACTTTGGAAGCAAATGAAGAGCCTTTAGAAACGATACAGCGTGAAATCGAAGAAGAAACTGGCTATAGTGCCAAAAAATGGGACAAACTAGGCGAATTTTTCCTAGCTCCCGGCTATTCTGATGAAATTATCTATGCTTTTCTGGCGCGAGATTTGGAAAAGCTGGAGACACCGCCACCACAAGATGGAGACGAAGATATCGAAACTGTATTTTTGACTCCCGAAGAATTAGAAAAAGCTATTCTGGAGGGAGAGCCAGTAGATGCTAAATCAGTTTCTAGCTTTTTTCTGGCGCGTCCGTTTTTAATTTAATACGAATATGCTGCTAGAGTTAGCGATTGCAGATGCTTACGGTGCAGGCTTTGAATATGCTGACGAGATGATTGTTAACAATGACTTGAGTCGATACGTCAAACATCCGCGTTTTCGACTCATTCCTGGCAGCTACACCGATGATACCCAGATGAGCATTGCCATTGCTGAAGTGATTGTTGCTCAAGCACCGTGGACGCCAGAAGTTTTAGCCGATAGTTTTGTTAGAGCCTTCAAACGCGATGAGAGAGAAGGTTATTCTCGAAGCTTCTACCATTTTCTGGGAGAAATTCAAGATGGGGAAGAGTTTTTAACGAAAATTAACCCTGATAGTGACAAAAGTGGGGGGGCGATGCGTGCAGCCCCCATTGGTATCTATCCGACACCAGAAAAAGTCATTGAGGCGGCAACAATTCAAGCGGCAATCACCCACAATACACCTGATGGAATCAATGCTGCCGTTGCTGCTGCCCTGATGTCACATTATTTTATCTATCGATTGGGAGCAAAACGCAAATTAGGACAGTTTCTCAAAGGTTATGTATCTGGGGAGTGGTCTAAACAGTGGGAAGGTAAAGTAAAGTCCAAAGGCTGGATGAGTGTCAGGGCAGCGATTACTGCGGTGATGCGAAATGACAGCATGAGCGAACTTTTACAAGATTGTATCGCTTTTACCGGGGATGTAGATACAGTAGCTGCCATCGCACTGGCTGCTGGTTCTTGTAGCGAGGAAATTAGACAAGACATTCCCAATCACCTCGTTACAGGCTTAGAGAATGGCGCTTACGGTAGAGATTACCTCATCGGCTTGGATAAGCAGCTAATGAGTTTGGTAAACAAAAAGACGGGCTAAATGTAATACATGGGTTGGGAGCAGTGTGATTTGCTGCTGCTTTACTTAATTAAAGGCAAACTTAGCTTTTCAAATACTACGGTTTTTCGATATTATTACAGTAACTTATGTAAATATAAAGCTACCCTAAGCTTTACTAGCTCCAAGTTGGCGTAGTAAAGTACACATTGGCAGCTTAACGATGTGCCTGTATATTAAACACATTAACTGCTCAGTCAGGGAGTTGCTACTTATTGGTAATACTGATTTGTTACCTTGGCTAGAGTCATATGAAAATTGACTTAGAGCCAAAGTTATAAGAGCATGACGGGAAGAAGCTTACAACTCCTAAATATGTGTCTCTATGCCAGACGCATACATGTTTCACACAAATGAGAAAAATTACAACTTTTAACAGTGCCGGTAAACTAACTGCTCTTTTGTTCTTGATAACTCTCTTCCTCACGCCTTGTGTGATTGTAAATGCAGGTGAACGTGGTGTATTGATGAAATTTGGCGAAGTCCAAAACCAGATATTAGGAGAAGGACTTCACTTAATTATTCCTGTAGTCAATACTGTAAAAAAGTTGAGTATTCGAGTTCAAAAGCAGGAAATTGTGGCTGAGGCTTCTTCCAAAGATTTACAAAATGTTTTCACAGATATAGCTATAAACTGGCATATTATTCCCCAGGAAGCAAATGCCATTTTTCAAGAAATTGGAGATGAACAAGATGTAGTTATTCGGATTATTAACCCAGCAGTTGAAGAAGTACTAAAAGCAGTAATGGCAAAGTATACTGCTGAAGAAATTATTACTAAACGAGGAGAAGTCAAAGGTGGAGTAGATGATGCATTGTCCACACGGCTGGGTAGCTATCACGTTGCAGTTGATGATATTTCTTTAGTTCATGTCCATTTTTCAGAAAGATTTGGTGAGGCAGTGGAGGCGAAGCAGATTGCTGAACAAGAAGCAAAACGAGCAGAGTTTATCGCACTGAAAGCAACAAAAGAGGCTGAGGCAAAAGTTAATTTAGCTAAAGGAGAGGCTGAGGCACACAGATTATTACGTGATGGTTTAACTCCAGAAATTCTCCAAAGGCAAGCAATAGAAAAATGGAATGGCAAGCTGCCATTAATTGTAAGTAAGGAGGCTCCAAAATTATTGAATTTAAGTGAATTTTTAAAATTTGATGAAAATTGAGATTCTATTCTTTCTCAGAAAATATCTGCTACATATACATAGGGCCGCATAGTTGTCATTGGTGTCAACTTAACGTGAAAGCCAGTCTAAACAGAGCTATTGAGATATTGCCTTGTTCCCAATCTCTGGCTAAGAATGCCTACTAGGAGGCTCTACCCCCCTCTACGTACACACAAGTGGAAGTAAACTACTAGGGAGAGGGGTTTGAGGGGAAAAAGAGAGTGGAAAATCCAATAAAAATTCATGCTCTTTATGGCTGGAAACTCGCTCTGGAGAAACTTGTGTGTACACCGTAGCTTAAAAAGAGGGGAACAGGAATCAAAGTCCCCCTTTTCGAGGGGGACTTAGGAGGATCTAAAACATTTGATACCGATAAGAGGACTTTTAAAACATCTTCTAACATGGAGAGGCCTTGATACTAGAAATAAATGTTTAATGATTTTGGTATTATTGGCTGCTCATCTGTGATGCAATGAATGTTAGCAAATAGAAGGGCTTATACCAATTCTTTGTGAAGCTGTACAAAATCAACCTTCCGAAATTATATTTTGCAAATAGGTCATGTGTAGAAAAAAGATTATAGATAGAAAGTAAGAAAAGTAGGAAAAGTAGGAAAAGTAGGATGTTTTTTATCCCCCCTTGATTATCAGGTTATTACAGGGTAATTTGATCTATTAGATACAGCTTTGGAAAGGGGGTTTGGGGTATGTAAAAAAGTGGCTGAAATTTTGAAAGTATTTCAAAATTTTCAGATAAGAAACCTGAAAGAAAATAGGGAAATGGAGTTAAAAAAACGCATTTTTTTAACTCCTTTTATATTTATTGATGCTTAATTAAACTACTCTTTCGGGGAAATTTCAACGGTAATTCGCTTTGCGAATTTCAATAATATGTGGTATTTAACTTAAAGGAAATATGTCAATGAGACTTCAGATTAGAGAAGATCAGATTGCAGATCCTAAAATAGTGGAGGAAATTAATCAGCTTAAGTCGCAATTAGCAGAGCGGTTACGACTATTTTCAAATTTAGCGAAACAACATTCACTAATTGAAAAACAAAAAGAAATAGATTTTTCAGAAAAATTTGAAAAAAAATATTTAGATTTGAACCATTTTCTGTAGGATACATCAACCCCATCAGTTCTGCATATATTTGAGATGACACTTACAAATTTAGTATATTATGTTACTTATTGCTGCCAGTCTTTTGTCACCTTAGATACCCAAAAACTTGAAACTTACATAATTAAACTTACTACAAAAAAGCGAGTCAGAGCAGCATAAGGCTGTCCCTGACTCCCCACCCTCTGGAATGATTATCATTTTTGAGAATTTGATTTTTTGGAAGTCCCTAACCTTCTTCCGTCAGTCTGGGGTGAAACCTTAATTTTTCGTTGGCTAAAACATCGAAAATTCGTTAATTTTTCCAAGACTGATGAAAGAGGGCTAATTAAAAAATTACGAATTACCTTAGCATTAGCGAGTCATCCCCCAAGGGGAGACGCCTGCTGTAGGATGCCCGTTCGCGTAGCGTCTCCTTTAGGAGTAGGGCTGTAGGGCGAACGAGCGTCTGTAGGAACGTCATTACGAATTATTCACTTTGCCTTGCCAAACAATTTCCTTAACTTTGATTTCTTTCGGGATCAATTTAATTTTGTAGAAGGTATCTGCAACCTCTTGCTGTTTAGTAATCACTTCATCTGTGAGTGGAAGCACATCATACTCACGCCTCTTTTCTGCTATTTCCAACACAGGAGCATCTATACCCAAAGCAGGGGAAAGAAATTTAGCAACTTCACTAGGATTATTCTTTGCCCAGTCACTAACTTTCTTCACCCCATCCAGAACTATTTTCAAAGCATCTGGATTGGCATTAACAAAAGATTTTGCAGCAAGATAATAACCATGATTGGGAGCTAATCCCGTTGCGTCTGCTAAAGTACGTGCGCCTGTTGCTGCTTCTGCAGCGGCTAAGTACGGGTCCCAAATTGCCCAAGCATCAACGTTTTTTCTTTCAAATACAGCACGAGCATCGGCAGGAGTCAGAGTTACTCGTTGGATGTCACTGTACTGTACTCCGGCCTTTTCCAGTGCTTTCACCAATAGGTAGTTAGCATTAGAACCTTTGGCAAAGGCAACTTTTTTGCCCTTGAGTTCTGCCACATTTTTAATAGGTGAATCCTTGGGCACCAGGATGGCTTCAGCTTTTGGACTCCAAGGATCGTAGGCAACATAAACCAAAGGAATACCCGCAGCTTGAGCAAATATAGGTGGTGATTCTCCGGTATAACCAAAATCAATACTGCCTGCATTCAATGCCTCAAGTAATGGAGGACCAGCGGGAAATTCCGACCAAGTTACTGAAGAACCTGAAGCTGCAAAGGTTTTTTCTAATTCCCCTCTCGCCTTCAGCGCATAAAGGACAGTTGACGCTTTTTGATAACCTATGCGAACTGTAGTACCGCTAGCTGCTGGAGTCGAGCTAGCTGTCTGCGGTGTGCCAGAGTTGTTACTTGCGCTTGGAGAACAGGCAGAGAGAGCCAAAGTTAAGCCAAGTCCCACTGCAAACAGTATAGAAAAGGTGCGGATTCTTCGTTGTTGGAACCTCTGGAGGAAGGCAAAAGCTATACCCAACAGTCGGGTTGGAGAGAACTTAGTCAATATCATCACTCTGCTTTCAGGGGTCAATAAATATTAGACTACAGTAAACCTACGGTAAATCTCCGATAAGTTTATTGAATTACCGTATTATGTTGGACTTTAGACAAAAAACATGGGTTTGCGAATTATTTACGCGAACCAGCATAGTTTGAATTCCCATTCAAATCTTCCCAGTCCCTAGCTCCCAGCGATCCACTGAGTTTCGACTACGCTCAACTACCGCTCAACCAGATAACAGAAGCAGCTAAATAGACTTATCCGTAAATTTGAAATGCTTACTGTAGAATGGTTTTAGCGATTATGACCCAAGTGCGATCGCAAACGCTAAATCGACGTAATAACGAGGGTTTAAGGGAATAAGTTGGGCTAAATCATCAGGAACTCGTACAAAGATAGCGAGATGCGATTCCTCATGCCAATTGCTTGCTGTTATTTCAACTAATCATTGGGGCTATTTGCAACAACCTTGGGCGCAACCCTATTTCAAATAACCCAAGGGCTAGCAGCGCTTGGAAACCTTTGCTGATACTGCCACCCAAACCGCAGTCTGGGACAGACTTTTGACAAGGTAATTTTGAGCAAATGGCAAATCAAGCAGGATTATTTAGTCAACTCATTCAACGGCAGCGTTTGTAAAGGGAGCATTGCAAGGGTTCGTTGTCTCAAACGAAAACTGTTCCCAGCACTTGAACCAGAGGCATCTTTGTCAGGGCGATCAAGGTTTCAGGTTTTCAATGGGTAAGTCCATTGAGATGTGTTTGGCTTGTTGAGGACTCAGACCCTTGGTTTAATTACGAATTACGTTAGCGAGTCTGCGTACCCTTACAGCGAAGCAAGCTACGCGCAGCGTCTTGTAGAGAGTGTCATTACGAATTAGTAATTATTGTTAAAACATTAACCGAACCGTATTATATTCACCCACCCATTCTATAGATATTCTGTATTGTTCATAACAAGTTTAGTTATTTATTTAGTATTAGAATTTGCAATAATTTATACTTATTAAAATCGTCAAGCAAGTAAATTATAGAAATTGTATTTAATTTACTAATCACCATTTACTTTTCTGATAAAGTTTAGTAAATCCAAGTTTTACCTCTTCTTTGTAGTACTACTATCACATCGTAATAATACCTAAGTTTTTTAATTATTCATCAAGGAGAAGAAGATATAAAAAACTTGTAGTAATCAAAGAGAACGTGTAATTAAATACACTGTTTTGTGTTATTGCCGCAGTATTTCCCAAATATTTCCTATGAGAACTGAGGCAGAGAAGATAATATGTTTTTAGACATTTTAGCTAGCCTACAACGGTTATTTGTGGGTTACATTCCAGCTGCTGTATTGGGTAGTTTCATTGGATATTTAATAGGTATGAATAGCATGATTTATCAGCTATTTAGGCTGATATTTCAGATACCACATAGTATCCCTCCTATAGCATTACTACCTATTGCCCTAATAGCGTTTCAAGAGAGCGACTCAGCTGCTATTATAGTAGTTTTTCTGGGAACTCTCTGGACGATGATAATTAATACGGCAATAGGTATGCGACATTTTCAGAGACAGAATAATAACTTTCGAGTGGCTATATTTCATATATTTCATGCCTTGAAAGTTAGCATTTGGGTAGCCTGGTTTATAGTTATTGCTATAGAAATGTTAACTGGCCCAAAAGGACTTGGCTTTACCCTCTGGGATGCCTATAAAGCTGGCAATGCCGATTATATAATCCAGGTAATCTTATATATCGGTATCATTGGCTTTTTGCTGGATCAGTTACTAGATTTTGCAGCCTATATTCTCTCGCAAATGGTTTCAGATGGAAAAAAATCTTCCTAAACTTTATCTAGGTTTGCGGATTGTACCCTGCCAGCTAACAGTTTGCTTTGCAGAACGTATTCCCAAAGAACGAGTTGCTACGACTTCAATATCAACGTTGACACCAGGGCGTAAAGCTTCGTCAGAAATTTTGAGCTTGCCCAAAGCTAAAGTAAAACGATTGTAGTCACGAGTCACAAGTTCGTTAGGAATATCCCCTTCATATTCAGTTTTATAGCCGGAAAAACCGTGCAAGCTATCCTGGGCGCGGAATTTCACACGAAACTGAGTATTAATGGCATCAGACTTTGCTGCCAAATCAACTATTTTTAAGTTGAGGTTTTGTCCGGCATCGGCAAACTCTGCCACAGCTAACCGGGTAGCATCTTTTTTGGGAATGGCATGGTTAACGGTAAATGTTGTTAAGTTAGCCTCACTTTTGGTGCTACCCTCAACCCATAAATCCTCAGGAAAAGTAATTTCTACTTGTTTGTTATCAGTTAAATTTAGTGTTACAGCTTGATTGCCAAAGCTAGTGATGGGTTGTCTTTCTTGCCAAACTATTTGAAATGCCTCTTCTAGACGCTGTTCAAACTCTCGATAATCATCAGCGATCGCAGCACCAGGCGCAAGTAGAGAAGCTGCCCCCATGCGTTGATTCCACTTATTCTTCGAGAGGTTGAACTGTTTGTTTGTCAGTTCCGAAATTGCTAGCTGCACAGTTGGAGTATCCGCTGCCAAAGGTTCTTTGCTATTGACAATACTCAAAGTTCCTAAGCGCCCTTGGCTACCATCCCTACCATCGCTACCATCTCGCCCATCGCTACCATCGCTACATCGATAAACCTTGTCAGTACACTTATAATCAGGGCTACCAGGAGTTCCCTTGCAGGTTTTCACTTCCCAACTCCGTCTGTGACAGTTACAACCCTCTGTACCATTGCCACCTCTACCGCCGCGCCCGCCTTCTCCACCAGTTGCCCGAACGGAAATGTTCCGCAAGTCTGCCAAATTGCTGTAATACACTGTGAGGGAACCACCATTTCCGCCATCTCCTCCTTTGCCACCGTTACCACCACTACCACCATTTGGTGCATTTATGTCATGGCTGACGCGTAGGCGTAGCCCGCCGTAGGCATCGCGTTGATAACCACAGTCAGGTTGATCGCCATGTTCTCCGTCTTCCCCGTCTTCACCATCTTTACCGGACAAGTCAAGATTCACAGGTGAACCATTGACAAAAATATTCTGGTTTTCACCGCTACCACCATCTCTACCCGATCGCCCATCGCTTCCTGTGCGTCCATCTCTGCCATAATTTCTGGCTACTTTATAGTATTCGTCAGAGGCAACAGCTGGACATAAAACTGAACCAGAGGCAGGCAAAAAGCTAGTAAATAAGCAGAATGTCAGCAGTAGCGGCAGCTTACTCCTAAAACCATTGTGCATCTAGTTACACCTCAAACTTTAGTTGAATTATCTACTTCTGACGCTGACTTTCAACATTTTGCTCCCTTTTGTATAGTGGTGTGCCAGAATTGTCGCCCATTTGGCAATAATTAAGAAGCTCAGATTCCTGACTCCTTTAAGAAACCGGGGATCTGAGCCTCTTAACTTCTACACGGATTGCTATAGTTTGTAGTTAATATTCTGGCAATTTTCTTACTCTTGATTTGTGTCAACTCAGCACACACCCAGCTTAAGAACTTATTAAGTTGCTGTTGGATCGTCATTAACCTTAACAATCAGCTTGCCAAAATTATCACCTCGAAGTAAACCGATAAATGCACTAGGAGCGTTCTCTAAACCAACAGCTACATCTTCTTTATACTTAAGTTGACCAGACTGCAACCATCCAGAAACATCATGCAAAAAATCATTAAATCGATGTTGGTAATCACCAACTAGAAAACCTTTGATTAAGGCCCGCTTGATTAGCAATGGTCTTAAATTAGGCCCTGGTGGAGTAGAGATGGCATTATACTCCGAAATCAAACCTACTAGTGGAATTCTTGCCCCAAGGTTTATCTGCTGCAACACAGTTTCTAAAATTACACCTGCTGTATTGTCATAGTAAACATCAATGCCATTAGGGGCAGCTTCTTTGAGCGCTGAATCAAGTTCTTGAGTTTTGCGGTTAATGCCAACATCAAAACCCAATTCCTCAACTATATAATCCCGTTTATCGTCACTCCCGACAATTCCGACTACTCGCGCACCTTTAATTTTAGCAATTTGACCTGCTACTGCACCGACAGCACCAGAAGCGGCTGAAACCACAACAGTTTCACCTTCTTTTGGTTGACCGATATCAAGCAGAGCAGCATAAGCAGTCAGACCAGGCATACCAAGTACACCTAAACTATAGGATAAAGGTGCTTGAGTGGGATCGAGTTTACGCAGTGTCTCACCCTTAGATACAGCATAAGTTTGCCAACCGTTATTGCTAAGAACAAAATCCCCAACTTGAAATTGAGGATGATTTGATTTAATTACTTGGCTGACTGTACCGCCTACAATAACTGAACCCAACTCTACTGATGCAGCATAAGATTCACCTGCACTAATGCGGCCACGCATATAAGGGTCGAGAGATAAATAAATGGTGCGGCTAAGAATTTCCCCTTCACCCGGTTCGGGAGTTGGTGTTTCTACTAAAGCAAAATCACTCTCTTTTGGTTCGCCAACTGGACGGCTTTTGAGGATAATTTGTTTGTTAATTAAATCAGACATAAGTTATTTTCCTCTAAATTCAATCTGACCATTCGTAGGTATACAGATGTGTGTGCCCCTTCTGAAGACATTTCTACCTTTACGAAAAAATATTATCAGTAAGTCAGCTTAATTAAACATCTGACTTTTCACGTTGTATGGAAAACCGACGAAAAACAACTCCCTTTCCGACGCTCTCAGAGTTAAAATTCAAAGTCTCTGTCTTAAAAAGAGAGGTTTTCCAGATGGTATGACAATTCAGAATTATAAGAGCATAATTTACCTAATAAAGTTAAAATTTCAAATCTATAAACTCCTTTTTAGCCTGAAGCCAATGTTCTATAGACTTGCCATTTGGATAGCCCATTTGCTGCCAGATTTGATAAGCTTTCAAACGGATTTTATTTTCATCTGGGCGGTTACTGATAAAATGTTCACAGGAATTAGTAGTAAAATTATAGGGAGCTTCTCCAAAAAAATCCTGACGACCCAGAACTTCATTTGTAAAACGGGAATAATTTTGTTTTATTGGACAATTTGGGACTGAAACTAACGCTTTGGATATAATCACTGTGTCCCTAGAGGCGATCGCGCTCTCTTACCCAGTAAACAGCCTGCCCTAGCACAGTCATAACTTCTACCCGTTCTTGATTTGGAATGTTGACTTTGGCTGTATCTAGGGCGTGTCATCAATTCAACCAGATAACAGAAGTAGCTAAATAAATCGCACCCAAAAAGTTGGAGGCACGTTTGTCATAGCGGGTAGCAATTCCTCGGTACTGCTTGAGCTTGGCAAAAAAGTTTTCAATTAAATGGCGGGCTTTGTATAAGTCTTGATCGTAATTACGTGCGGTGGTACGGTTACCCTTAGGCGGAATCACCAGCACCTAGATGGATCAACGGTTAACAGTACTCATGTCAGGGTAGCGATCGCCTGCTGCCACATTTTTTGGTGCAACTGCTTCAAGTCGATTCAACTCTTGTTCACTCAGGGTAATTTCGGTAGCTGCAACATTCTCCTCTAAGTAAGTACGGCGTTTTGTACCAGGAATTGGGACAATATCTTCTCCTTGAGCTAATAGCCATGCTAAAGCAAGCTGACTAGAAGTTACTCCTTTTTCGGTGGCAATTGCCTTAACTTGCTCTACTAATTGCAGGTTCTTATAGAAATTCTCACCTTGAAAGCGAGGAGAATTTCTTCGATAGTCATCAGGTGCAAGATCGTCAGGGCTAGCGATCGCACCTGATAAAAACCCTCTTCCTAATGGGCTATAGGGAACAAACCCAATTCCTAATTCCCGGACAGTCGGTAAAATTTCATCCTCTGGCTCTCGACTCCAAAGAGAATATTCTGTTTGCAGTGCAGTAATGGGGTGAACTGCTACAGCCCGTCGAATTGTGGCAGGAGCAGCCTCCGAAAGCCCCAAATAACGCACTTTACCAAGCTTAACTAACTCTGCCATTGCCCCTACAGTATCTTCAATGGGGACAGTTGGATCTACCCGATGTTGATAATAGAGATCAATTACTTCAACTCCCAGACGTTTTAGCGAGGCATCGCAAGCTTGATGGACATATTCTGGTCTGCCACTAATCCCTTTCCAACCACCATCTTCAGTGCGGACATTGCCAAATTTGGTTGCTAACACTACTTGCTCTCGGCGATCTTTAATTGCTTTGCCTACTAGTTGCTCGTTGGTAAAGGGCCCATACATATCAGCAGTATCAAGAAAATTAACCCCAAGTTCCAATGCTCGATGAATTGTGGCGATCGCCTCAATTTCATCACGACCACTATAGAACTCAGACATTCCCATACAACCAAGTCCGATAGTTGAAACTTCTAACCCTTGTTTGCCTAGCTTTCTGGTTCTCATCAAATAATCTCCTAGCCAGTAATTGGTTTTAGAATATTAGGTCTTTCAGCATTATCCCTTTCCCACTCACCAAGTCATCTATGATTAGAAGTATTTTCTGATTTGACACTCCCCGCACTAAAGTGATGGGGATTCTTGGTTCCCTGACTCGCCGTTAGACAGCAGGCTTGCGCCAACTGCCCAAGAGGGCAAATCTCCCCAAGCGTAGCTTCCCGTATGCCCTACGGTAGTTAATCCAAGTTTGAGAATATTAATACTAGCGTTCACATCCCTATCTTCTACATAGTTGCAATGAGGACAAACCTGAGTCCTCGTAGATAGAGACTTTTTAAGTTTCTTGCCACAGTTAGAACAATTTTGACTAGTATTGTGGGCAGGTACGGCAACCGTTACCTTTCCATACTTGTGCCCAAAATATTCTAACCATTGACGAAAAGTTGACCAGCCAGGATCAGATATTGATTTAGCTAAATGTCGGTTTTTGACCATG
>NZ_JAVRBN020000059.1:0-29626 GCF_034531305.2 Nostoc sp. ChiQUE02 | reverse complement strand
TGGTGACTCCAGGCATTTTCGCTCGTTCATATTTATTCCTTAATTATTTCTATCATTTTTTTCGTGAAATGGTATTAGCGGCATTTTCGTCGCGTCCATTAATCGACTGACAAGTGGGACAACGCCACTCTCTAACTGACAAATCTAAACTATCTAGAATATGTCCACAGTTGGAACAAGTTTTACCCCTCTTTCAAGAAACACATTCGGTGGGGTGGGAAATAGGAATGAGTTCTAAGCCAAGAGCCTGAGCTTTTTGCTTGAGGTGTTTGAGCATCAGTTGCTGGTATTTTTGCTCATAATAGTCCATAAGTGTGTAACTGCTGCAACCATTGGCAATCGTTGACATCTGTTTTGCGTCCTGGCACAGTTTTGACATAGTGAGCATTTACCAGTTTTACTTCTAGACCTTTAGCTTCCAAAATCTGGAATACTGGAATCCAATAGACTCCTGTTGCCTCCATTGTTACTGTCCTGACTCTACACTCAATTAACCAATCAGCCATTGCCGTCAAATCTGGGGTAAAGCAACCAAACCGCCGCACGTTTTTTTCGGCCCTATCTGTGGGAACGCATACCCAATGTTCTGCACCACCCAAGTCGATACCTGCGGCATTCTGGTTAATTTGTTCCAGATGTGAATCGGTTTTTTCTTTCTTTATAGGCTGATTATTTTCTTGGTTTGGCGACAATTTCATCTAGCTATCACCCTGGTATGATTATTGATGTATGTCCTGACCTGGGGATGGATTCATAGATAATCTTTCAAACGGGATAGGAAACTTTTCCTTCACCAATGTCATAGCCATCAAGCCCCAGAACCATGCTCTTAATCAGGCTCAACACACTATTGTGGGTTCGGTTTTAACTGTCAGGATAATTATCAATGTAACCTTTGATTACTCGCCTCAAACTAGTTTCTTTCATTCAAAGCGGGTGGCAGTGCCGCCAGTGCGTCTGCTCCTAAGAAACAAGGCAGAAGGCAGAAGGGAAGACGAGTTGACTTGTTTCTTCCATCCATAACGGAAGCGAGCGCGTCCGTAAACAGCTTCTGTCACTTTCCGGAATAAGCAAGTAGTAAAGAAGCTAAATCATCCAGAAGCATAACAGGGTTTAAATTGATTCATGGCTGCAATTAAATGATTGAATCCCAGTAATAACTGTGAATTAGGGAAAATATCGAGCCAGGGATAAATCAACCAAAATAGTAAGAGTGGTTGACGATTAGAGGCAGATTATTTAAAACATTTTTCAGGATTTTCTTTTTTATTCTTTTATCCAGAATACCCGGAAAGTGACAGAAGCGGAGTATATCTTAAGTTTAGTTTAATTATAATTAAACTAAACATTAACTCAAAACTAGAAGTTAACCATGACAAAGCTTTTAGTCATTATTTTAGATAAATATTCATGTTTATTTCCTTTTTTAAGTATACTTTTGGCATACTAGGTACTGAAGAACCATAAAAATTTATGTAATTTCATAAAATATTAGTGTCGTAGTAAGAAAAATTGGGTTCGCAATTAATCCATTCTGTTTCAATTTCAGCTTGTAATTCTTGGCAAAACCTATCTAAAGGTAAGTCATTGATATCGTAACCAAAAGGATTTTCAATTTCTACTCCAATATCTTCTATTCCCAGAAGTGCAAAACTAATAATTCCTACGGTCGGGATAGTGAACCAATCTAGTGCCTGTACAAATTGAAAAGGTAAAGCAAAACAATATAACAGTAATAAATGTTTTAAATGAATTGAATAAGATCTAGGTAGCGGTGTATCTAAAATTCGCTGGCAGTCACCAATTAGCATGGTTATTTGGTCTAAACTACGATTTAATTCAATAAAGGACCTGTTGCAAATCATGTTAGATATATCGGCTCTTTCATCAAAAAGTTGTCCGAAATATTCGGCAATTAGATTAATAATTTTTAAGGGTATATTATTAACTACCTTTAATTGCCGACGCTGCTCTTGAGTAATTATTTCTTGAAAAGTAGCATCATCGATATTTTGATTTCTTAGATGTGATTTAATGGCGATTATTAATAGTCCAACTAATCGAATATTAGATATTTTTCTTCTCAAATGTTCAGGATTATTTACTGGTACAATTACCCAAATATTTCGGCATAGAATCCGGCTAGCACTGAGCAAGTTATACCAGATTTTACAACCTTCCCAAAATCTTTCATAAGCTGTATTAGTTCTAAAAACCAGTAAAAGCCCAAGGACGACTCCAGGGATTAAACCAGCTAGAGTAGGTTGATTGACGGCAAATCCCTTATGATAGGCGATCGCAATTATCAAGGCAAATATCATAGTAGCTAGTACTCGTCGCCAAATGGCATGAATCACTGAACTTCTTAAATCAATTGCTAAATCTAACCACGTTGATCTCCTGATGAGTTTCATTTTCCCTCGACTTCCTATACGTAATTTACCTATTATTTGCCAGTCATGCCACATGAAGCAAAAGGACTGGCTTCATCTTAAAGTTGTGTTTATGCCGCTAGATGTTAGCTTAATCGGATCTGGGGCATTGCATATTTGCGCGATGATTTTAGATCGTGTCCCGAATTAATTGTGAGAAAAAACCTCACCCCCTACCCCTTTTCTTACAAGGCTACGGTGTACACACAAGTTATCCAATTATATGAGTCTGTCGAATTACCCACCCTAACCCTCCTCGTATGTATTGGGGAGGGAACTAAATTTTCTTGTTTCCCCTCAATGCATCGGGGGGATTAAGGGAGGTAAAACCCCGATCTCAAAAGCAACTACGATTTGTGTGTACACAGTAGCCTTATTGAGAGGGTATAAGAAGGCTTTATAAGGTTAATGGAAATTATTAGTAATCATCTGGACTTGATATTACTGGTTTTGTTGGATGACATCTTGCTCATCTTTTTTATTGGACTTTGCTCCATCCTAATTAATCAGTAATACTGGATTTAGAATTAAGCTTACCTAAAATTACACCCAATTGCACAGCAAGTATTCCAACTATCATACTGCCTAACCAATAAACTAAAGCTATTGTTGTATTATCTTTATCTATTTGGGTAAAAGTCTCTAATCCGTAAGTCGAAAAAGTGGTATAAGCACCACAAAAACCAGTGGCGATCGCTAACCGGATTTCCGGTGAGAGGGTTTTAAATTTTTGCTCGTTTAAGGTGTAAAACAAAGCAATGATAAAACACCCAGTGACATTAATAAAAAATGTACCATAGTAGGAAAAATCTTTTCCAAAACTTGCTTTGGTCAATTCAGTTATAAAGTAGCGTCCTAAAGCACCAGGAATCGCACCTAAAGCGATTGCCATGACAGTGCGAATAAAAGTATTTTGCATTCTTAAAATCCTTTGTAATTTGAAAATTGAATAGAGATTGGTATTTTTGTTTCAGCAAATCGTTATGAGCCGACAATTAGCTGTGCCAAATCCCGACCTAATATAATACCAACTACCGCTAACATCGCACTGCCTGCCCAGTAAAAAATGGTGGCTCCTTGCTTACCATTACGCCACAGCGTCAATGTATCGTATCCGTAGGTTGAGAAGGTTGTATAAGCACCCAAAAAACCAGTTCTTACTAGCAAATCTATCTCAGGTGGCAATCCTTTAATTCCCTTAAACAAGGTAAAGAAAAAGCCCATTAGTAAACAGCCTGTGAAATTGATAATAAAAGTGCCGTAAGGAAAGTTCGTACCTATGGCTCTTTTACAAAATTCAGTCACGTAATAACGACTCACCGCCCCAGGAATTGCACCGATCGCGATCGCAAGTACACCAAACAAAGTAACATTTTGCAGCAATTAATACACTCCTTAGCTAGTTATATTCACTGTTACGTAATTCAATTCATGAAAATTGATAACCATCAAATATCAGGGTAATAGGACAAATCCGTAACGTCTAATGCTTTATGAGCATCACACTTATAACTTTTAGGCATACCCCATAAAATCATGGAATTACGGCATTTTTAGATATTTGGTGGGCGCGTCCTGTCCTCCAGCTACATATTCACAACTTGTATGTATTAAGTCTTTTAAGCAAAAACTCTGAAAACGCTCTGTACCCTCTGCTATATTCAAGTTAACTAAGCGCCATCAAACTTACTCATCTAGATATAAAACGCGATTGCTGATTCTTGCATCTCTTCGTATAGCAGTCATGCGAACAACCGTGCGTTTTTGTAAAAGTTTTTCGCCGCTTATTCACTCTCCAAAAAGACGGCACCGAGATTAGGTGCAGCTAAATCTATCCCTCCGTTCGTTCCAGTGTTCGTAGGAAAACAAGAATTAGCGACATTCAGTAGTGTTGTGGGAGTGCAAGTAACATCAGGAGCAAACAGTGAATAGCCGTAGACCTTTTGCCCTGGTGATACCAGTTCGTCGGTACGAATCAGAATACCTCCTAAAACTTGGTTCGGTGGAATAGTGAGTGCAGGGTTTATCGGAATTCCACGATTATTATTGGCAGCATTGTTCAGGAAATAATATTGTGGAATCGGGTCTTGCAGTGGTGTTTTGCCCCAGGTGGAAGCTGCTATCACGTAAATTGGCCCGTAGGAAGTTGGATTTCCGCGTCTATCCACACTTGTAATCGCCGCAATACCAAAACCATCGTGTCCAGTAGGTAATCCGCGCTCGAAGACGGTAAAGCCAATTTTCTTATTTGCCTTCACTGGTCTAAGAAGTACGAAGTCAAGTCGCTCAATGCTAGCGTTACCGTTGTAAGGTGTGCCAGCTAAATTTGCACCTGTATTAGTAAAAACGTTATCTGGCCCTGCCAAGATATTATTGATACTAAACAACGTTCTCTCAGGAAGTGGGCCTAAACTTAAAAAGTTAAAAGTATTAGAGGAAGAGTCAAAACTGCCTTGATAGTAAGCTAGCTTTCTGCCATCTGTAGCAGGGTTACGGCGAATCTCTACAAAAGCAGGAATGGATCTAAGCGTTGTGCTGCCCCCTGCGGTTGTCAATTCTGTAATAGATTGAATTTGCCCTCCAAAGTTGAGAGTAAAAGTACTACCTGCAAACTCGCTGTCACCTGCAACGTTGTTAATAGATATAGTAGGAAACGAAACAGTATCAGTAGCGATCGAGGTAATATCTTGCCCGATTACCTGAGCTTGTGCAGAGGTAAAGCACAAAAAAGGAGCGAGCATTGAACCCAACCAAAAACTAGGTTGAATGCTTGGGCGAAAACGAATAGGATTGCACCCAATCTTAGGTATAAAAGAGTATTGCATGACACAGCTCGCTTTAGTAGCTAAATATTTTCCTGGCGGAAGTCCTGAAGACGAAGTAGTTAAAGTTTCAGAACAGGATATTTCATCAGAAATTCAAATTCTTCCTGAAAGTTGATGCCTTTTGCAAATATATGCACAGACTCAAAATCAAAATTTTCTTCACTTCAAGAACTTAGAAACAATTGCTAATTGCTAGATGTTATTAGTTGCGGGACATTTTGATTTAGTCTCCTGATTTAGCCTTCGTTTCAAAGCAAAACCAAAACCGCTAGCAGCAAGTGCTAGTACACTGATTGCTGAAGAAGGTTCAGGGACAGCTGTTGCCTTAATGCTAGTTGTGTCGCCTAAAAAAGTATATTTGTCAGTAGTTCTGTCATACAAAAAGAGATTGTAATTAGTGCTACCAGGTGCAACAGATGTACCCCTTGGATCGACGTTATTGCCGATAAAGTAGTACGGATTTTGGCTAGGGGTCTCCGTGCTGACATTTAATGCTGGAAGATTATTAGTTAGAGAACTATCATAATCTAAACGCAAATATGCATTAGTTGAGATGCCATTGCTAACCCCAGTACCACTTTGAAGAAGTTTATTAGTAGAGTCGAAAATCGATAAGGACGTAGATTGTAAAAATTGAGTTGTAAATGGAACCGATGGAAAGTTTGGATTAATTTCCGAGAAAGAAGCTGGAGTCCCACTTTTAGTTGTAAAAGAACCTTTGGCTGAATATCCATTGCTAAATTTCGCGTTGAATGCGAAATCGGCAGCTTGAGCGGATGAGACTGCAAACACAAAGGGAATGGATGAACAAGTCACCATCGCAAGCAACACTTTTTGAAGTTTCATGAATCACACCTCGAATTATTGAATTAACGCGATTTTGCTAAAAATCTCCAGAATGCCTGTTCTTCCGTTAAATTCAGGAGTCAGAATCTAAGGCTTTTGATTTCTTAATTTACGGAAGAATTAGGGTTTTAACTTATTTTGAAAGTACTGCCTAACTTCTCTTTTAGGCAAAGTTTGTACTAACGTAAGTTTGTGTAAAGTTGCTACCAAAACGCCGTATTCTACCAAATTCTTCAAGTTTTTCTAGTCTAGTAGTGTCTACCTTTTTTTATAACTCTTTCACCTTGAAGATTAATAACGGTATTAAAATCGGTTTGAGTCCACCCGTATTTATCACCATTATCGTAGACTACACCACTATAATTAGCAGTTGTCCCATCACTTCTTTTCAAGATTGCAGTCACGCTGCAATCGCTATTTACTTTGTATGTACCTTCAGTGGGCACGTTAGTTATCACATTTCCTGCAAGACTTCTAACCAGAATAGTACCTGTAATATTTCCCATTCCATCAAAGGTAGATAAAACAGTTAAGGCATAGGTGTTACCATTTAGATACCCGCTTCCTTGTGTTTGATATGCACCAAACAAACTTCTATTTGAGCAAACTTTTTCAGCTTTTGCTTGTTGAGTATTCACATACATTGAAGTACCAAATACTGACATAAATAACAACACAAAAGTTGTTACAAATTTGAAATTTTTCATTCTTGAAGCCTTTGTAGTAAAAATTAAAAATTTCCTAATTAAGCACTCGTGAGAGATTAGAGCGATCGCACAATTGTCTGCAAACGTTTAGGAAAAGGAGAGGAGATAAGGGAATTCCAGAAATGAAATTATCTAACTTTGAGAGTGAAAAAAATGAGCAGATTCTTTCTCTTCTGCTTCCTCTACCTCCCCAGCCTACACAAGTCTTAATGGATGATGATGTTGTTGCGACCTCGATTGGCGATCGCTTTACCTGCATTTTTGCTGATGTTACTCTTGGTGACGATAAGCGTGTTGCCATCGCTGCCTTCACTGATTTCAATACCATCCTCACCATTGCCAGTGATAGTGGCACCTGTCACAACAGCCTTGTTTTTGTCCCCATTAAAGTCAATGCCATCACCCGGATTATTGTTGCTGGTGATATCAGTGATTGTCAAGGTGTTGTTGCTGCCATCAATTTCGAGTCCATCTTCGATTTCAATTGCGGCACCGACACCATTACCACTCAAGTCTACTTTCTTGAGGGTGACGAAGTTGCGATCGCTATTAATATCCAACCCATCGCCTGTGTTGCCTTTGATTGAGGCATCTGTCAGGTTGAGAACATTGTCATTGCTGCCTTCGCTGATTTCGATGCCATCTTCACCATTGCCTAAAATAGTGAGTTTGGAGGCAGTCACTTTGTTCTTGCTGCCGTTGAAGTCAATACCATCGCCTGGATTGTTGTTGATGGTTGCATCAGTGATTGTTATTGTGTTGTTGCTGCCATCAATTTCGAGTCCATCTTCGATTTCAACTGCGGCACCGACACCATTACCACTCAAGTCTACTTTCTTGAGAGTGACGAAGTTGCGATCGCTATTAATATCCAACCCATCGCCTGTGTTGCCTTTGAGGTCGGTCTTGGCAATGGTCAGCGAGTTATTGCCGCCGTCATCAAAGCTGATTCCATCGCCAGTGTTGCCAGTAAAGCTGCTATCACTGACTGTGAGGGTACTGTGACTAGCATCAATTTCAATGCCATTATCACCATTGTTAACGATATTTGAGCCAGAAATATTCAGCTTGTTGCCATTACCATTAAAGTCAATGCCGTCATCAGAATTGTTGATGAAAGACGAATTCTTAACCGTAACGGTACTATTGTTGCCGTTGATATCAATACCATCCTGTCCGTTATTGCGGAAAAGGCTGTCTGTGACCGTTAGGTTAACACCACTACCCACACTAATGCTGTCCTTACTATCGGCTAAGGTCAAGCCGTCGATTGCAACATTTGCACTGTTGATGAACAGATTATTGAAAGCTGAATCACCGCTGATGGTTAAATTTTGCGCTCCCAATCCCTTGATAACTAAGTCGTCTAGAATATCTAGCTGGTGGGTCAACTTAATTGTTGAACCTTCTGCCAAATCAAACTCGATTGTGTTGCTTCCAATCAAAGCGTTAGCACCGATAACTGCTTCCCGGAAAGTTGTCAGACCATCATGGGAATTAACTACGTCCGAAAGACTATTCACAACGAAGCTATTAGTTTCCAAACCAGAAGATGTATCACTCGTTATATCTAGCATGAGTTAAGTTCTCTATTAAGTTTACTATTTTTGTAATCAAGGCTTTTTAGCAAAAACAATACAAAAAGCCTCAAGCTGTAGCTAGGAAGTAGCATCCTTTGAACCGTAGACAAGATAAAACTTTCTTCTAAACCTACTGGACGTTCACAGCTTTGCAAGCAAAATAAACGTACAACTTAATCAATAAAAAAATCAAGGATTTATATTATAGATCCTACTTTTCTTACTTTTCTTACTTTTCCTACTTTTGTATTCTGAATATTAAACTACATACATCAAATATTGTTTGCGTAATAACACAATATTTGATACATTTTATAAAAATGAATTTTGATTAACTATGAATTACGTAAAAATAATTGAAAAGCCTATCATTCCGTAGCGGTAATCCATGAATTACTGCTGCTTACAACGTATTTTGCGTAAGTCCACGGTTCTACCGTAATTTTTATGCGGTAACAAAAAACGGGAAAATTTTAACGAGTGAAACGATAATATTAAGAAATAGTTTTAGAAAATCAGCACAGTTTACCGTTCATGGTAAGCTTTATAAATATAAATAATGAAAAACAAGAAAAACTTAGATTAAGTAATTTTAATAAAAAAACAATGTGGTATTTTTTACTATAAAGACGTTTCATAAAACATCACTACAGCTTAAAGATAGGTTAAGCGTCAATACAGTATCGTAAGTAGTTTATTCTTGCATTCTTTCGTATAGCAGTCACGCAAATAGCTGTACGCCGTTATGAGACTTCAACCGTGCATAAGTCGGCGTTCAATAGATAAAGTTGGTATCTTTTATGTATATTTATATTGCTGTAAAGCACCGCACATAATTAATTGCTTTTGTCAATAATCTAAATTGGTCAATTAATGCCCCAACTACAGCTAAAAATTGGTTCCAAGAGGCGCGATGACAAATTACAGATACCAAGTCAGTATACCCATGACGAAAATTGTTGAATGCTGTAATGGGTATACAGTTGCTGTAACTTATCGATAAACGATGCGATCGCCTTGATTTTCTAGGCATATCATCAAACACCAAGCGATCGCACACCAATGGTAATTGCACGCTATCCTCTAAAGATGAAGCCTCCACAAAATCAGTAGTAACTGGTAACTGATTAGTGCTAGGCGTTAGTGCTGGCTCTGTTACTTCTACTGGCTCTAAGGTCACTGATAACTCGTTGTTAGTCGCTGTTTCACTTGTCTGAAAGAGCAAATATTGCTTGAGGACTAGAAACAAATTTTTTTTCGTCACTCTCTCCCCTATGGCTTTTGAAAGAGCCTGCCACAACTGGGAGCCAGTATCCTTGATATGAGCGATACTATATGTAAAATTGGATGCCATGTCGCTATAACCGCGTCTGAGCCATGATTGACATAGAATCAAGCGCTCAAGGTTACTCAGTTGTCTAGAGAGCAGAGTTTGTTCTACAGTTTCCAGAACTTCGTCAACATTCATGTAGTGATTCCATTTGAATAGTACGCACATAGTAAGGAACGCTCTAGATTTTTATGCACCCGAAACAGGTAGTTAAAACAAAAAGGCTTTGATGCAGATATTACAAGGACAAGAGCAGAGTTAAGGAGAGCGTACATTCACTAAAACAAATTCACTATGTATTATTCAGTTGTTTAGCTCAAAGAAAAATAGATAAAGTTGGTATGTTTGTGTGAAGTTATCTTATTGCGAGCTAGAACGGCATAGTTAATTAGCTTTGTCAAGTATATAAATTGGTAAATTAATTGGCTAAATAGAAGCTACAGGTTGATTCAAAAAGACGCGAGCAAACAGAATTTTAAGATATTTAACTAAAGATTTCGTAGGTGTTTCTTTTCTTCACGCAGCAATTGATCGCTCATAGCGGAGCGGATGGTGGGGTGGCATAAACATTTTCAAAATTTAGATTTTTAAAGTTTTATAACGTAAGTAGGAAAAGTAAGAAAAGTAAGAAAAGTAAGAAAAGTAGGATATTTTGTATAAATCATTGACTGTTTTATTAGAATAGAGTAATCGTAAGTATATTAAGTTACATCCTAGATGAAAAACTTAACTAATACAGCTTAATTGTTACCTGAATAATATATTTTTTGCGAAAACAATAATGAAAACCAAAAGTTTAAAAGTTCATTCAGGCTACATTAATACCGGAAAAACAACAGAAAGTTTTCAATAAGTATGTTTAAAAGTTACTTACAAAAAACTAGATGATATGGTTATTTATAAAGTTTAAATAGTATAAACTCAGGTATCAATATTAAGTTCCACATCGCGTTATTTTAGAAAGGTATAGAAATTAAATGAGTACAGCAACTCCAACTATCAATCAATTAGTAACCCCTAACAATTGGCGGCTGCGTCCTGGTTATTCAAGTGAAGGCGATTCTGACTTTGAATCTATGCATATTCTCATCGGTCAATTTCTTGCCGATCGCCACTCTCCCGATCCTTTACCAGACACATCGTTACTCATAGAAAACGCCAAATTTCAGTGGGGATACGGCAAACCATTGGAGAAGGTAATTAACTCGCAGTCAGATTTAGAATTTCTGATGAAACACCCTTGTCTATTTCGCAATGCGATCGCCATCATTGAACCTTGGGAACACGTCGGACAAAATCCATTAGGAGAAGATGTTCGAGCATCGCTGAATGTTGCATACATCGCTCAAAAAATTGCCGATTGCGATTCAATTTTGTTTCCTGTATGGTCTTCTGGACTATTCGATCCTGATGTGGTGGTACCTTTGATTACGTCGGGGTTAGCTGTAGTAGTAGAAGGTGGCGATCCCTCAGTACGGGATGCTTCTACTTTTGAGGGTGGCAAATGTTCCCTCAACGATCTCCATTGTTTGGTTGAAAAGTTGTTGATCTCGCGATCGCCGACAAGTGCTTTAGCGCTGTTTATTTGTTTGGGACATCAACTGGCGGCGCAAGGACATATCAATTTGATTAAGCGGGCGGTTCAGCAAGTGCTGAGTTTAGAATATCTACCGAGAGACCGCAATGGCAAAATGTTAAAAGCCCTGAAGCGCGTTTGTCAACAAATTGAAACAGTTGGCAGTTCCCTAAAAATTACCAAGCGAAATGGACACATCATCGCCGAAGGCTGGGATCATCCAGAATTTGCTGTTGGGCCGAACGAACACAAGGAAGTTGGCGAACGGCGGTTGCATCACTACCAATCACCGGATGGAGACGCTCTTGATATTCCCCAAGAGCTAATCAGCACTCACGAAATTACGGCTGATGAATATGAAGGCGTGATTGACACCGCCATTGAGTATGAACGGGAAGTCAATATTGCCATGTTTCATTCAGATGAAGTTAATGAAGAAGCAATCTTATTTGCTAACTGGGCATACCGCTTGCTACATGATGTCATTATTCCCCATCGGTCGATTTTAGCAGGTAGTCGGCTGGCCTGGTTACTGAAACTGCCGGATGCGATCGAGATTTTGTGTTCTACTACCATTGACGATGAAATTGTTACCGAATGTTCTGCGACTTGCATTATCTATAAGGATTTTGAGAGTAAACAGATTCGGCGATCGTTTACATGTCAGTTTCACCCAGAGCTATTGTCCGATTTGCGAACAGTAGGAACGTGTGAACCACCTACTTATGCGCGGTTGAAGATAGATGATGGTGCACGGCTGTTTGCACGACTGTTATACGAAGGGATGCAAGAATGAGCGATCGCTTTGTGTATCTAAGTAAGTTCTCTTGAGTGTTGGGAGCGAATGGTTGTTCCCTAGCCAGTAAATAAGCGATCGCTCCTCGCTAACTTACCTTTTATTTAATTCATAATGTTTAATACTATTAGTTAAACTATGCTTGTTTCCTACGATTTAAATTTAGTAATTCTCTCCGTTATCATCGCTATTCTTTCTGCCTACACTGCTCTGGATCTCACAGAACGCATCACAAATGCTAAAGGAAACACCTGGATTGGTTGGTTAATTGGTGGTGCAAGTTCTATGGGAATTGGCATCTGGTCTATGCATTTTATTGGTATGTTGGCATTTCACGTAACTGTGCCAATTAGTTATGAGGAATTGATTGTTTTCATATCTGTTTTGCCTGCAATTTTGGCATCAGGGCTAGCCTTGTGGATTACCAGCCGCAAAACAGTACAAATTCCCAGCCTGTTAGGTGCAAGTCTGCTCATGGGGGCAGGTATTACCACAATGCACTATACAGGTATGGCAGCCATGCGACTACCTGCGATCGCCCACTATGATTTGCACCTAGTCACCCTTTCTGGTGGGATTGCGATCGCTGTATCACTGGTTGCACTATGGCTAATCCGTTACCTGCGTCAACAAAAACCCGTTATGTGGTGGCAGAAAATTGGTGCATCAGCATTAATGGGTTTTGCTGTACCGATAATGCACTACGTCGGGATGGCAGCAGTTTGTTTTAGTCCATTGCCATCATTATCTGAGCAGTTTCCGCCAGATGATACCAGCTGGTTGGCATCTTTGACCAGCGTTGCAGCGTTTTCGATTTTGAGTTTATCGCTCATAACCTCTTCTGAAACCAAAGTTGTCGATCGCACCGCAGAACTCGCAACAGCCAATGAAGAAATTATTGCCCTCAATGAGAGACTGAAGCAAGAAAACCTGCGAATGGGAGCAGAATTAGACGTTGCTCGTCAAATCCAAATGATGATTCTGCCTAAACCAGAAGAACTAGAAAATATTGCAGGTTTAGATATTGCAGGTTACATGGAACCGGCGGATGAAGTCGGCGGAGATTATTATGATGTGCTACATACAGATGGGGTAATAACACTAGGCATTGGAGATGTCACCGGACACGGATTAGAAAGTGGTATTTTAATGTTAATGACGCAAACTGCCGTCCGCACTTTGCAAGAAATTCGAGAAATTGATCCAGTCAGATTTTTAGATACCCTCAATCGCACAATTTATAAAAATGTGCAACGGATGAACTCGGAAAAAAGTCTCACCCTAGCCATTGTCAACTATACGGAGGGAAAAATTAGTATTAGCGGACAGCATGAAGAAACAATTATCGTTCGCAAAGGCGGACAGATTGAAAGAATTGACACGATGGATTTAGGTTTTCCTATTGGTTTAGATGAAGAAATTACTGATTTTATCAGTCATGCTATTTTTGAGTTAGAACCCGGCGATGGGATAGTACTTTACACCGATGGTATCCCAGAAGCTAAAGACATTAATAAAGTCCAGTATCAAGTAGAGCGGCTGTGCGAAGTGATCAGTGAAAACTGGCATAAATCAGCGTCAGAGATTAAGGATGACATTATTGCCGACTTGCGACGACATATTGGCAAGCAAAAAGTATTTGATGACATCACCTTATTAGTGTTGAAACGGCAAGCAGAACAAACTGACGAAGTAAAACAGGAATTACAAACAACTCTGACAGTGTAAATGTTAGCGAGGAGATATATCGCTAACTTCCTAATTAAACAAACACTAATCCTTCATCTACAAGATATCAAGTATATGACTCAACTACCTCAAGATGCTGCCAATGTAACTGAATTATTTGGTAATTTTATTACCAGCTTTCCCCCCGAAAATGATTATCTAGAAATTACCTTTACCCCTAGCTCTCGTCCGATTAAACAACGCTGGAAAAATAATCGCCTCTCCGCTCATTTTGTAGCAGATTACTTCACCAACTTTTTACCCTCTGACGAAGAAGATCCGAATCGAGAACAGAGGATTAAAACCAGCAAAGGTACAGTGAGTTACGTTGCCAACGAATTGTTAGAGAATGCCCTCAAGTTTAATAACGAAGATTCAAAATATAAAATTAGATTTGGCATTCAGTTCATTGAAGAAGCAGAGGAAGTAACGGCTGTAATTTTTACCACTAACAGCATTAAACCCGGTGGCGATCGCAAGTTAAAAATATTTATCGAACAACTGTTGACATCAGACCCCAACGATTTGTACGTGCTTCAAGTCGAAAAAAGTATTGAAGAAGACACTGAAGCTTCAGGCTTAGGTCTACTGACCATGATTAATGATTATGCTGCGGAAATTGGTTGGAAACTGGAAACTATTCCCGGAGATGCCCCAGTTGTGGCTGTCACCACAATGGTTCAAATTAAAGTGTAATATTGATTGAACCCACAAATAATAACCTTTAAACAGAAAAATAATGGATGCTCAAAAAATTAAAGGAGAGGATTACATCGTTCAATACGATCCTGATTCCAAAACAATTAACTTTCAAGGCGAATTGAGTCTTGGTGGGCCTAGCGAGTATGAACCAATTACAACTTTGCTCAATGAAGTGGCAAAAACTAATCCAGCAACCATAACTATAAACTTAAGAGAACTTACCTTTCTCAACAGTTCTGGCATCAGTATGCTGTCAAAATTTGTAATGGCTTTACGCAAGCAAAAAGGAACTCAGTTAATTGTCTTAGGCTCAAACGATCAACCTTGGCAAGGTAAATCTTTACAAAATTTAGTCCGCTTGCTGCCAGGACTAAAACTAGAAGTTATATAATCTTTCATCAATGCTGCAAGAATTATTACCATTTAAGGTTGATACCTGGCAATTTGTTGCTAGCAGTCTAGCGATCGCTATTGTAGGGACAGTTCTACTTTACTTCATATTGTTTTACGTTCTGCGTTCTCTGTTCCGCAAATTGGAAAGCGATATCCCCCTAGTTACCCTAAGTGTTTCTGCTTATCCGGCTTTAGCTGTGTTTGTATTAGCTATTTTCAAACTTACCTTTGAAAGTTTGCCTTCTATTAAGCTAATTGACAGCGTGGAAAATATTTTAGCAGTCGGACTAATTATCTCTATTAGTTATTGGATAGTCCAACTGTTTATTCAAGTAGTTATCTACTATCTGAAAGAATACACCCAGCAAACAGAAGCCATGTGGGATAACGTGCTATTGCCTCTTTTGGAGGCTGTAGTTCCTATTGTCGTTTACCTGCTAGCTGCTGTTTTTGCTTTACGAGACATTGGAGTTGATCTTACAGGTATTTGGGTAGCTTTAGGTGGTGCCACCTTTGTGATTGGGTTTGCAGCTCAAGGCATTTTAGCAAATTTCTTTAGCGGGATTGTACTATTAATTGATACGCCTTTTCAGTTTGGGGATGTTTTGCGGTTAGAGAATGGCTCAATTGCCATACTTAGAAAAATTGGGGTGCGCGTAACTCAGGTTTATGTACCTGATAAGCATTGCGATATTTATATTCCTAATAGTAATTTACAAAGTCAAAACATTGTTAACTTGAGTCGTCCAACTGCTTACTATCATTGTTTAGCTGAAGTAGATGTCTTATTGGATTACGATTTGAATGAGACTAAACGAATGATTGAAAAGATTATTTTAGCTCATCCTGATACTTTAGGAGATATCGATCGCAAGATGGAATTAATCGATAACTACTACACTATGGAGGAACTAAAAGAACAACAAAAGTTAGGCAAATTGCGCTTGTTAGCGGAGCAGGAAGTTAACTATAAATTGGAAGAAATTCAACTAGGACTTGACTCTTTGTTTGTAACTATTCAGTTTGCCGAGAAAGGCGGGATAACTCAAGATGAAATTGAGAACATTCAGCAAGAGTATCGAGGTATATTGAACTCGATGGGATTAGAGCCAATTAGGGAAACTCAGAATAATCGCGCCGTTTATAGTTTACAAGAAACCAAAGTCAATGACACATTAATTGAGTTGGTTCGGGAGTGGTATCGCTGCTGGATTCGCGATCCGAATCTGTTGGATAATGATAGTTACATGATTTCTGAGGATTGGGAGCGCAAGATTAATCTGCTGAAGCGACGAGTGCAGCGCTTATACCAAAAAATTTCTAATCCCCAGAGTGAAGAAACTCGGATTGATGATTATGTAATGGAACTGAATAAATGGTTGCGGGAACGCTTCAAAGAACCTCGACAAAAATGGCAGGAATCGCAAGTTTTAGTCAAGGGAACAAATCATACTGATGACGGGAAGGTCTATGCTGAGTTGAAGCTTAATTTCTTTGTCGATGATATTAAACTTGAGAATGGCAAGCGAGGCGATCGCACTAGCAGCCAAATTTATCAAGAAGTTTTAAATTATCTGAAAATTGCCTCTGTTAACCATACTTCTGAACAAAGAGAAGAAAAAGTGGAGAAAAAAGAGAGCATTACTGAACTAAGCGGTGCTTCCTTTAATGAGCTAAACCAAAATTTCTGAGGAGTATAGATCAAATGGATACCAAGGATCTCGGTAAAATCATGGCGTTTTTATGTTCTATTCCGCCGAATAGCAATCTCCGCTTGATGTTGCAATTGGCTTTAGCCGTTTCCGTTCCTCAAGAAAAGTATGAAAAGTTGTTATTACCTATGCGGCAAGACAAAGACTTAGGCTCTTTGTTAAAGGAAAATAATTTATTAATGAATTTGATTAACGCTGATGGTTCTCTAGAAGAATCAGAACAAAATATGTTAATGGAATTAATGGATAAAGTGGGGATAGTTGTCCCGATGAAAATGCAAATGATAGACGTAATAACCGAGGAGTTGACAGCTAATTTGGCTAGGGAAATTGAGGAGATAGAAGCTTCGGGAACAGTAGAAGGAATCTCTATATTATGGACTGAAACCTAATAGACAAAAATGAACATTTTTATGAAAACATTAAAGTATCTGAGATACCTAAAATTGCTGTGATTACAGCAAATATTGAACTGCCAAAACAGTCCAGCGCTTTCAAATTAGCATTGCGATCCCTGCCCTCATCGTTGCGGTTGTATCTATTGCTTTGTCTGCTATTCTGGTTCGCTACAGTGAACAGGACTCTTGGTATATAGCCTAAATCAACTCTCAGCTGAATTTGTCGCTATCATTCTGCTTCTAGAACTAGTATTAGCAGGACTGCCAGCCTGGATCGTTTTTGCAGAACAACTCAGTATTTCCAACTGCATCGCTTTTACGGTGATTCTGCTAGGAATTGGTCTGGCTTCACTCAGTCAATCGGCTTTGAAAACAGTCACAGTTCAATAACTAGGAAATCTGTAGTAAGTACTTAAAGAGAATTAATGACACTAATTAAAACCTATAAAATTAACACAAGAAGAATACAAAAATGAAATTTACTAGCTTTGAACTCAATGGTTCAGCATCGTCAACCGCAACTATTTTGGTTTTGACATCCGATTTTCAATACTTACCTGCAAAAGAATTTATCAGTTTATTGACAACAAGCGATCGCTTTCAGGTTTATGGATTCAAACCGGGGACGATCGCCACTCCTACAAGCCTAGTCAGCAGCGAGTGGTTCAATTTAAACTTAACTTCTCAAAAAAGAGTAGCGGAAGAATTGGATAGTGCGGCAGTGGCAGTAATTTTCATCATGCCGACAGACTTATCTGAAGTAGTATCGCTAACTCGTTCTTTTATCGATATAGCTCAACAGAAGGGTATTCGCCGTTTAGCTTGGGTTGCACCTGCTTGTCCAATTGAAACAAAGGTTGGCGAACAATTGGCAAAAGCCGAAAGCCTAGTACGTGGCTTGAATATAGAAACCCTCATCTTACGTCACGCACCTTTATTTTCCCAGATGCTGATGCTCAAAAGGGAATTGAGGTTTCGCCGAACCTTGTCCTTACCGCTTGGTAATACTACCTTACCTTGGTTAGAGCCAGAAGCGATCGCCCAAGGTTTATTCAAATGGTTGCATGGTAAAATTAACAACCCACCACCAGAAATATTCACAGGTTCTCATCAACTTAGTGGTGCCGATATCGCTTTAGAAATATCGGCAATCCTGCGACAATCTTTGTCGGCTCAACAATTTGCACGATTACGATTTGAAGCGATCGACCTCGATCGAAGTGGACATATTGACGCTCAAGAGTTGCTTCCTTACCTCTTAGATTTAGGATATAGCCACGATGAATGTCAATCTATCCTAGAACAGGCTGACAATGACGGAAGCGGTACGATTGATTTTAACGAATTTGTTTATGGGTTAGAAGCTCATTTAAACCGAATTCTTGCAGATGTGCCTACAGAAGTTCGCTATTTCGATCTACCACCATCCGCAGCCTTGCACGATGCGATGGCTCTGGGAATGAATGAAAAAGCAGCCCAATCTCAACTAGATTGGCTCCTAGCATTAAGTGAATCTGGATTAACCGATCGAGGAGAAGCATCAGCCCAATGGTTAGGGCGAAAAACTCTGGATTTGAGAGATTGGATTGCTCAACACATTCTGGAACTTATTAACGTCTATATTCTGCCGGGACGGGGTATCTTAACCATTAGTGAGGGGTTTGTCGCTGCAAAACCAGGAATAATTACACGGCTATTGCAAGCCAACGATCGCATGTTAATTGGAGAGCGATCGCTCGATGGCGAAGTGCTGGAGTGGTATTGGGCAAATGAAGATACAAATAACCTAGAGGAAGTTCGCTATATTCCTGAAAGCGGTGGCGCTCGTGTCCTCAGATTAAAGGATGGCAAAATTGCTAGTTTATCGGTGTGGGGACGTTGGAGTGGGCGACAATTAGCAATTGAGCTATTTTTTGAAGATAGAATTCTTCCCCGTTGGCAAGTAGCATTATTCCGCGAGTTAGGAGAACTGCAAATTGAGGAAGTAACAACATCGGGAGCCGATAGCGATATCGTTTGCAATTGTACGAAAACAACTTGTGGCAAAGTCAGAGAACTGATAGATACAGGTTTAGATTCTTTAGAAGGAATTGTTGAACAAACACAAGTAACAATGATCTGCGGTAGCTGTCAGCCTTTAGTGGAAGAAATGCTAGGTTCAGCAAATCTGGCTGTTGCCGAACTCGTGAACAAAGAAGACTTGGGGCGAGGGATGATGCGCTTCCAATTCCGCCCAGTTTACGAAGAAATAGTGGCATCGAAACCTGGACAACATATTCTGATTCAAGGACGAGTGGATAGTTCTTGGGTGACTCGTGCTTATACATTGAGTTCGCCAGCCGAGCAAACCCAGCAGTACGAAATCACGGTTAAACGAGAAGAATTAGGATTATTTTCCCGTTGGTTGTGCGATCGCACTGATGCAGAAGCTCTGTTTCGCATTTCTGGGCCGAGAGGTGAGTTTGTTTTAGAAGATGAAAACCCTGTCATCTTTTTTGCCGGGGGAATTGGTATTACTCCGGCGATCGCCATGATGCGAACCCTAGCTAATAAAGGCGATAAGAGCAAATTTCACCTCGATTTTTCGGCTCCCCATGCAGAAGATTTAGTCTTTCAAACAGAACTAGAGCAACTAGCCTTGGCTCATCCTAATTTAAGCTTTACAGTCCGAGCAACTAGGCAAACAGGTAAACTCACCCCTGAAGATGTGCAACGTCTTTATCCCTACACAGAGGGAACCGTTGCCTTTATGTGTGGGCCAGAACCCTTTATGGATGGAGTACGAAGCTATTTACAAACAGCAGGGTGGCCGGACTCTGCTATTCGTCAAGAATTATTCTCCTCGAAACTGAATGAAGAAGGCAAAGCGCAAACTTCCATCCCGCAGCGTCCAGTGGTACAAATAGCAGGCGGAATTACACCCATTGAGCAGATAAGCATTTACATCCAACCGATTAATTCCGTCGTTCAAGAAGCAGAGGTTTTTCTCAAGCAATGCTATCTCGAACAAGGTTTAGCTGAAGTATTCCTTCCCCGTTGGCAAGAAGTCAAGGAATCAATTGAGCGTACAGGCACTTACGAACATACCTTAGATGAGCTAGCTTACGGCACAAAGCTGGCATGGCGTAACAGTAACCGCTGTTTGGGACGCAACTTTTGGCGCAGTTTGCAACTACGGGATATGCGTCATTTACAAACAGAGGAGGAGATTTTTCAAACCTTAGTCGAACACATTAAGTTTGCGACGAATAACGGCAATCTGCGCTCGACAATTACAATTTTGAATCCAAATTTAAATATCAAAGTTTGGAACAATTTAATGTTGCGTTACGCCGGGTATCGTCAACCTGATGGCAGCATTCTTGGCGATCCTGCCAATGTGGAGTTAGCAGAGCAGGCAATTAAATTAGGGTGGACAAAAGAGTCTAAAACCCGCTTTGATGTCTTACCTTTAATTATCCAAGTAGGAGGAAGAGAACCCAAATTGTTTGAAATTCCCCCAGAAATTATTTTAGAAGTTCCGATTTCTCACCCTCGCTACGAATGGTTTGCAGACTTGGGACTGAAATGGTTTGGATTACCTGCTGTTGCTAACATGATGCTGGATATGGGAGGAATTCAATACCCCACACCATTTAACGGTTTTTACATGGGTGCAGAAATTGGTGGGCGGAATTTTAGCGATACTTACCGCTACAATATGCTACCCATTGTTGCCGAAAAGATGGGTTTAGATAACAGCGAAAACATTTCCCTTTGGAAAGATTTAGCTTTAGTAGAACTAAATATAGCTGTGCTGTACTCTTATAAACTGCATGGAGTAAGAATGTTAGATCACCATACCCTGAGCGATTCCTTTATGCAATTTGTGGATGAAGAGCAAAAGTGCGATCGCCACGTTTATGGAGACTGGGCTTGGTTGGTTCCGCCCCTATCGGGTTCAGCCACACCGATTTTTCACAGAGAATTTGAAAATCGCCTGCTCAAACCCAACTATTTCTATGTCCCAGATCCTTGGGAAAAAGACCCTCAAGCTGGTAAATGCCCATTTCACCATCAAGCATAATGATACATAAGTAGGAATATTATAGGGATCTTATTTGATTTTTGAAAGATACCTAGTGGCGTGACACAGCTAAAATAGTGCATTAGACGTAGGTTGGGTTGAACGAAGTGAAACCCAACATGAATCTCGGTGTTGTGTTTCGTTCCTCAACCCAACCTACAATTTCTCTTTGCTTTTGTAGTAACGAATTATATTCGCCCAATAATTTCCAAATTTCTCTGTTTTATTGCTGTAATTTCTATGGATTTTGAACGCAAAAATTGGTTTCATCTAGCCCTAAATTTCAGAGAATCTGTGATTCGGGATGTCAAAATTCAAGTATTTTTAAATATGGTAGTGGCTCTCATCATTACGATCATCTATAAACATGGCTATTTAGGTTTTAGCCAACCCATCTTAGCAGGCTTAATTCCAGGGATTGTTTTAGGATTAATCTTAGTTTTCCGCACTAATACAGCCTACGAAAGATTTTGGGAGGGCTGGCAAATCGCAGGTATGACTATATTTACAGGGCGTAACCTTTCCCGACAGATGTGGCTGACAATTCCTGATAAAACTTTAAAAGCTCGTGAAGAAAAAGCTGCTTGTCTGCGCTTAAATGCAGCTTTTTTTATGGCTATGAAACAGCATTTAAGGCACAAAGGAGTTGATGAACAGTTAAAGTCGATACTTTCTTTAGAACAATATTTAAAGTTGCAATATGTTAGCAATATGCCCTTGCAAGTAACGCAATGGATTGGCGGCTATCTAACTAAACAGTATAGCGAACAGCAGATAGATAGTATTCAATTTGCTGCTCTTAATCGCTTGCTAGATCAATTAGTTGAATGCTTATCACGTTGCGAACGCATTTTAGCTGCACCTATGCCTCACGCTTATTCAATTCACTTACGACATCTGTTAATTTTATATTGTTTTGCTCTACCTTTTCAGATGGTGAAAGATTTGCAATGGTGGACAATTCCAGTAGCAGGGGTAGTTGCTTTTGCGTTATTTGGCATTGAGGCGATCGGTTTAGAAATTGAAAATCCTTTTGGATGTGATGCTAACGATATTCCCCTTGATAAACTTTGTCATAAATTACACAAAGATATCGAAGAAATAATTGCGTATAAAACAGACTTAGACATCAGAGGCTCATGAACATCATTAATGCCAGTGACATTCTTAAGCACTACACCGAGCAAGAACGAAATTTCCAAAATCTTGACCTTAGCCGAATTGACCTCAAGGGTGCTGATTTAAATAGAATTAACTTGAGTCATAGCAACCTCAACAGCGCAGATTTAAGTAATACAAATTTAAGCGACACAATTCTAACTTGGACAGATTTGAATCGAGCAAACTTAAGACAGGCAAACTTAACTCAAACTTGCCTGCTATACAGTAGCCTTTTTTGGGCAAATTTAAATGAAGCTACATTAGTTAACGCCAACCTGAGTCATGCTCTTCTAAATCATGCCAATCTAACTTCTGCCTGTTTAAAGGGTGCTGATTTGACCGAAGCTTCTTTAGAAAGCGCTTGTTTAGTTCAAGCAACTCTTAGTCAAGCCAATTTACTCAAAGCCAGCTTGAAAGGGGCGGATTTGACGGGAGCCAACCTCAATGAAGCCAATCTGCGTCAGACAAATTGGGAAGGTGCTATTTTAAGCCAAGCCTCGTTGCAGCGAGTTGACCTAGAAGAGAGCCAGCTGAATGAGACAATTCTAAGGAATGCTGATTTGACGGAGGCTGATTTGGTTAAGGCTGATTTAAGATATGCCGATTTGACACAAGCAATTTTGTGCCAAGTTGCCCTAGAGTTAGCCAACTTAGTCGGCGCTGACTTAAGCAGTGCGACTCTAAAACGAGCCTCTCTATTTCAAGCCGATCTGGAGGGAGCAATCTTACATGATACTAATCTGGTTGAGACCGATCTCAGACATGCCAATTTTAAAGATACTCAGTTAATAGGTTCTAATTTTTCTGGTTCCCGCGTCAAAGGAGCCTGTTTTACAGACGCTCAAGGGTTAACTTGCCAACAGCAGCAGTGGCTCAGAGTCAATGGAGCTTTGAATATCCCAGGATAGCAAGTTGTTACTTGAATGAAAAAGATTCAGTCTACTCACTCTTGAACATACTCAAACAGAATTTTGAGATATTTATCTAGAGATTTGCATGGTGTTTCTTTCCTCCACACGGCAGTTGATCGCGCGTAATATATAGGATGGTGGAGCCGCATAAACACAACTTGGGGATGAGGTAATGCTTCTGCCTCGTTTGGCATAATTGCTACCCCCTGTCCTGCCGCAACCAGAGCAATCATAGAGGCATGGCTATCAGCAAACAGGTGTAGATTTGGCATGAAGCCAGCACAACGACAAGTGTCGCGGATGCGATCGTTTCGTCCGGGAAACTTTTCTTCAGACATTCCGATAAATTTTTCAGATGCCAGTTGAGCTAGATTAATTGAGGATTCATGTGCCAACGGGTGCGTATCTGGTAAAAGCGCAGCAATCTAGCACTTTCTTCACACATTTGACTGTAAACTCTTCGTCTAACTCATCGGGTGGATTGCCCATAAAAGCAATATCAATCGCACCATCTCGTAATGCTCTAACTTGTTCGCTAGGCGGCATCTCCTGCAAACGCACGGCAACTTCAGGATAGGCAAGTCCAAAACTGTGTAAGGTTTTACCAAGAAAAGTCTGGAGGATGGTTGGGATGTAACCAATAACTAAAGGCTCATCTGTGTTGCTGTAATGAGCTTTGAGGGTTTGTACAGCCACATCACTACGATTCAAAATATCTTTTGCTTGTTGGAGAAAAAATTTCCCCGCTTCTGCCAGTATTAATCCATCAGATTGTCTGAGAAATAGCACAATACCCAGTTCATCTTCCAGGTTTTTGATTTGACGGCTTAACGCAGGTTGGGAAATATACAGCCGGACGGCAGCACGGCTGAAGTTAAGTTCTTCTGCAACGGTCACAAAATACTTAAGATGCCGTAATTCCATGAATTGTATTGGGTATACTTAAAAGTTATAGCGGTGATAATTATAAGGCATTAGACTTTAAATATATATTAAGTTATCACTGTGATTTAATAAGAAATGCTAATCTTTTTGTCGGTTAACAGATTGTTAACCGACCATATCCTAGCCTAGCAACTTGCTATTTGAATGAGAAACATTGAGGAAATTGTTGAATTTGCGCTCCAGTTAGTGGCTACAGAAACAGGATTTTCACTAAGCTACATTCACAAGGTAATCCTGCGAGAATCTCTACGTGAAAGCAAAAAGACTTACGCTAAACTTGCTGAAGAAAATAAGTATTCTGAAAGCTATATTAAGTTCACAGTTGCACCCAAAGTATGGCAGTTGCTTTCACAGGCGCTCGGTGAAAAAGTTAATAAGACGAATATCTCAAAGCTGCTAGAACAACGATTAGAAAAATTCGCTGCTTTTGATAATCCTCAGATAACGGAGACAACAGCAGCAATGCCGATGGGGGGCTTGACTAGGAAAGGCTACGTTCTAGAATCTCCAGAAGGATGGATTCCCCTCGCTTCTTGCCTGTATATTGAGCGCTTGACAATTGAACAAACCTGTTATCAAGAAATTCTCCAACCCCATACGTTCATTCGTATTAAGGCACCTCGAAAGATGGGGAAGACTTCCCTGATTGCACGAATTCTGGATTATGGGAGCAGTCAGAATTACCACACAGTACGACTCAACTTACATCACGCCGGAACACAAGTATTTGAAAAGAGCGATCGCTTCTTACGTTGGTTCTGTACAAATGTCACTCGCCAGTTAGGTTTGGAATCTAAATTAAATGACTACTGGGACGAGGATATGGGAGCTTTGATGAACAGCACAATTTATTTTCAGGGCTATCTCCTCAAGGAACTCCCTAATCCTATCGTTTTAGCACTAGATG
Organism: Nostoc sp. ChiQUE02; assembly: GCF_034531305.2. Taxonomy (NCBI): domain Bacteria; kingdom Bacillati; phylum Cyanobacteriota; class Cyanophyceae; order Nostocales; family Nostocaceae; genus Nostoc; species Nostoc sp. ChiQUE02. The sequence goes on along the minus strand of NZ_JAVRBN020000059.1, from coordinate 4,611 downwards.
GCGTAGACCAGTTATTTGAGTACCCAGAACTCGCCAGTGATTTTTTCGTTTTGTTGCGTTCCTGGTATGAAGAAACAAAAGACATTTCAGTTTGGCAGAAGTTACGAATTGTAATAGCTCATGCAGTTGAAGTTTACATTCCTTTACCAACCCATCGCTCTCCCTTTAATGTGGGATTGGCGATCGAACTGCCAAATTTTAGCCCAGAACAGGTGCAGGATTTAGCCGAACGTCATAGACTTCAACTCACAAAGCCTGAACTTGAACAGTTAATGAAGCTTACTGATGGCTTTCCGTATTTAATTCGACTGACATTGTATGAAAGTGCCCGCTTGAAGATTCCTGTGCAAACGTTACTGAAAGATGCTATGAGAGATACTGGAATCTATCAACAACATCTTCAGTATCAGTTATGGAACCTGCAACAGTATCCTAAATTAGCTGATGCTTTTCAACTGGCTTTAATGGCTCCAATTCAGTTAGAGATTGAGGTCGCGTTTAAGTTAAAAAGTTTAGGATTGGTGTATCTTACCGACAATCAAGCAACTGTAAGCTGTAAGCTATATCGAGAGTACTTCCGCGAATGGTACGCTCAAGGATAAATATTCACGCCGACCTACTTACTCTATTTTCCATGCCCCAAGATAGCTATCAACTCGGCGGCGGTTTAGCCATTGATGCACCTACTTACGTACAGAGGCAAGCCGACTCGCAACTGTATGAAGCTCTAAAGCGAGGAGAGTTCTGCTATGTCCTTAACTCCCGGCAAATGGGTAAATCCTCATTGCTGGTACGAACCAAGCATCGCCTTGAGCAAGACGGCTTTCGCTGTGCTGCCGTGGATTTGAGTGTGGTGGGGAGCGAACAAATTACTCCAGTGCAATGGTACAAGGGGTTTGTCGGTGACTTATGGCGACAGTTGGGGCTAATGGAAACCTTGAACCTGAAAACCTGGTGGCAAGAACGCAACGATCTGGGTTTACTGCAACGCCTGCGGTGGTTTATTGAGGAATTGCTACTGGTGCAGTTTCCCCAACAACGGTTGTTTATCTTTGTTGATGAAATCGACAGTCTGCTAGGGCTTAACTTTTCGATTGATGACTTTTTTACCTTTATTCGCTTCTGCTATAACCAACGGGCAATCAACCCAAACTATCAACGCATTACCTTTGCAATTTTTGGGGTAGCAACTCCTTCCGATCTGATTCGAGACAGAACGAAGACACCGTTCAATATTGGGCAAGCGATCGCACTCAAAGGTTTTGAGTGGCAGGAAGTAACTCCTTTAATTCAAGGGCTAGATAAGACGGTGGAACAGCCAGCATCGGTTGTGAGGGCGATTTTAGACTGGACGGCGGGACAACCGTTTTTGACTCAAAAGTTGTGTCATTTAGTCGTGCAATTGAGTCAGCAGACAATTGGGAACGGTGAGAAGATGAGTATTCCACCAGGTACGGAATCGTTCTGGATTGAAAACTTGGTCAAAACTCGCATCATTGAGCATTGGGAATCACAGGACGAACCAGAACACTTGAGAACTATACGCGATCGCATCGACCGTAACGGTCAGCGAGCTGGGAGAATTCTAGGCATTTATCAACAAGTTTGGCAAGGAATTGAAATAAAAAGTGATGATAGTCAAGAACAAATTGAATTATTACTCAGTGGTTTAGTTGTTAAACAAGAGGGAATATTAAAAGTAAAAAATCGCATCTATCAGCAAGTATTTAATCTGCAATGGGTTGAAAAAAGATTAGCAGCCTTGCGTCCTTACTCGCAGGTGTTTGATGCTTGGGTAGCTTCAGGGCAGCAAGATAAATCCCGCCTCTTGCGCGGACAAGCTTTAAAAGACGCTTCATACTGGGGACAAGGCAAAAGTTTAAGCGATTTGGACTATCAGTTTTTAGCAGCTAGCCTTGAAGTAGACAGACAAGAATTGCAATTATTTTTAGAAGCGGAACGGATTAAGGAAGTAGAAGCGAGGCTGGAACTCAAGAAAAAAAATGCCAAACGCCAAACTTATTGGATTGCTGCACTTTCCTTGGCTTTAGCGATCGCGATCGTAGTAGGAATTTTCGCTTTTTTCCAGTACCAAAAAGCACTTCTCAGCCAACGCAATGAGCAAATAGAAAAAATTCAAGGCATGGCTAGATATTCGCAAGCTCTCTTTGCCTTAGATAAAAGGTTAGATGCCTTAATTGAAGCGCTTAGGGCCAGAAGAGAACTCAAGCACTTGCCCTCAATCAACCCGCAGACAGAAACAATGGTGGAGTTAGCTTTGCGACAGGCAATTTATGGAGCTGCTGAATTTAACCGCTTTTCGGGTTATGCCTCCGTCAACAACGCATTAGATGTCAATTCTGATGGCAAGATTATTGCTGTGGCAACAATCGGAAATGGTGTCCAAATTTGGCAGCGCGATGGCAGGTTGCTAAGTACCCTCAAAGGATATCAAGGCCCAGTTATAGGAGTGGCCATCAGCCCCAACGGTCGGCTCATTGCTTCATCAAACGGAGACACAACCGTCAAACTTTGGCGGCGTGACGGCACTCTCGTGAAAACTTTGACAGGGTTTAAAGCTGTAACTGGCAAAGTAAAGTTTAGTCCTGACGGAAAACTGATTGTTGCCTCCAGTGGGGATGGTACGATAAAACTTTGGCGCAGCGATGGCACATTGCTAAAGACCTTGAGGCATGGCGTGATCCTGACACCAGTAGTTTTTAGCCCCGATGGAGAGCTGATGGCCTCGGCTGCTGACAATGGCACTTTAAAACTCTGGAAGCGGGATGGCACATTACTGAAAACACTTTCAGATATTCAATCTCCTGTTTTCTCAATTGCCTTTAGTCCTGACGGCAAAATCCTAGCAACAGGCAATGGAGACGGCAAGCTGCAACTGTGGCAGCGTGACGGCAGTTTGTTAAAGACTTTCACTGCACACGATGCTGCAATTAACGCCCTAGCTTTCAGCCCAAATGGGCAGATCGTCGCCTCTGGCTCTGACGACAAGATGCTAAAATTCTGGAGCAAGGACGGTACTTCTTTGAATGCCATTAAAGGCCATGACAGTGGCATTCAAGATATTGCATTTAGTCCCAGCGGCGACACCCTATTCTCTGCATCTTGGGATGGCACTGTAAAACTGTGGAAATTACACAATCCTTTGCTGACAATTCTGCGGGGACATACAGCTGGAATTTGGGGAATCGCTTTTAGTGCCGACGGACAGTTAATCGCTTCATCAAGTCCGAAGGAGACGATCCTCTGGCGCAAGAACGGGATTAGCTATCGGCGGTTAAAAGAGCCAAGTCCTCGGTTTAGCTCAGTTGCTATCAGTCCAGATAGTCAAACAATTGCTACTGTTGGTACAGACGAATCGGTCAAGCTTTGGCGGAAAGACGGTACATTGCTGCATAGTCTCAAAGGGCATCAAGGTAATATTAAGCAAGTCGCTTTTAGCCCTGACGGTAATATGGTTGCATCTTCGAGTAGTGATCGCACAGTCAAACTTTGGCGGATAGACGGCACCGAAATCGCTACTTTTAGAGGACACACGGCTGGGACTTGGGGGGTTGCTTTTAGTCCCGATGGGTCAACACTTGCATCCAGCAGTGGCGACAAGACAGTAAAGCTTTGGCGTTTGGCTTCGCTTTTGAACAAGAAGCGCGAGCTAAATTCTCAATCAGAGGTCAAAAGTGAGGATAGCTTATTCAAGACTCTTCAAGGTCATACTAATACAGTCATTAGCGTAGCTTTCAGCCCTAATGGTGAATTGATTGCTTCGGTAGGTGAAGACAGGACGGCTAAACTTTGGAGCCGTGACGGCAAGTTACTGCATACTCTTAAGGGACATAATTCTGGGATTTGGAGTGTAGCGTTGAGCAATGACAGCCAGACAATTGCTACAGGGAGTAATGATGGGATAATTAAACTCTGGAAATCTGACGGTACATTGCTGACCAATCTAATTGGACATAGTGCTGGGGTTAAGGGATTAGCTTTCGCTCCTGACGGCAAAACTCTGGCCTCGGCTTCTGAGGACAAAACGGTAATTTTGTGGAATTTAGAGCAGTCTGTAGAGCTAGATAAGGTAGTAACAGCCGGTTGCGATTGGGTGCGAGATTATCTGCTCACTAATGCGGAGGTGAAGGAGGAGGACAGACATTTGTGCGATCGCTCTAATAGATAGTCCAGATACTTCTGTTTGAGCGCGTTCAAGAGTAATTGAGAATCTCCCAAATTCGGGAGATTCTTGTATCAATGAGTCTTGGCTTTTTACCTTAAGCAGGTTGAGAAGTTTAGACAGTCAATGGTTGCCCTTTTTCAATTGCTGCTTGTTCATTAGTTGATTGCTTGACTCTATCACGTAGACTTTCTTCTGGGTTAAACGAGAGAAAGCCACTTGCAGATCGGTCAGCACTCCTTGATTTTGCCAGATTGTCAGCTGCTCGTTATACAGAAAATCGCTCTTGTTGCGACAGCCAAAGTATAAACAAGCTTCGCCTAGTTGTGTTCCCTGTTTCTGTAAGGCTTCACGATATTCCATTAATAGTTGAATGGCTTGCTCAGATAGAGATAGCTAAACATATCGACCAAAAACTGAAGAAACCG
>NZ_JAVRBN020000058.1:0-29815 GCF_034531305.2 Nostoc sp. ChiQUE02 | reverse complement strand
ATTTGCCGCAATGGAATTACACCGCTAAACCACAGGTGGCATAATTCTGGATTTTATTTAATCCGCATTCCTAAGCACTGCGACCCAGACCAAATTGATCCACTCTTGCTGCGGCTTGTGCCAATGTCGTTTTATAGGATGCCAGCAAACAGCCCAGGTGATGCGTGTCTCTATTTCATCATTGACTCGGCGGCTGGTTTGATTTTGTATGTGGGGGAAACCTGCCGTAGTAACAAGCGATGGCAGGGTATACACGCCTGCAAAGATTACATCGCCAGCTACCAGGATTTACATTATCACTATGGGTTAAAAACAGCAGTCAACGCCGCATTTTGGTGGGATGCTCCGGTTGATCGACGCACACGGCAAGAGTTGGAGTTGAACCTTATTTTGAAGTGGCGCAGTCCATTTAATAAGGAGAACTGGGAACGGTGGGGTCAGCCTTTTGGGTAGGGTGGCTTACTTATGCTTTATGGCGCTACTTTCTCCCGAAACTGTTTCCCAGCAGAAAACGCAGGCACTTTGGTCGCCGGAATTGTCATTGGCTCATTGGTTTTCGGATTACGCCCCTCGCGCTCTGAGCGTTCGCGTCGCTCGAATGACCCAAACCCAATCAGCGTTACCTTATCCCCATTGGCTACAGCCTCGGTAACAACTGACAAAAAAGCACTAATGACTTCATCAGCTTGCTTTTTTGTGATGTTGGTCTTTGCTGCTACAGCATCCACTAGTTCACCTTTGTTCATAAATCACCCTGAAGTCTTGTTTTGAAAAGGAAATTTACTTTACCATTACTTTCTCTTTTCACGAAAGGGGGATAATAACTAACAATCAAGCAGCATACGAAAATTAACAATGCACGGCTACTGCTGTGTCGATTTGGCGTGATAGATAATCGCTATTTTGCCCCAAAACCGTTGACTGGTTAATAGTCGCCAGCACAAAAATTCTAACTCGCTACATCTAATTCCACAGTTGCTGGCTGTTGTTCTTCCTTTACAACACCCAGTTCCTCACTTATTGAGGATAGATTACAACTGGCTATAGACACTCAACTTCCACAGCAAAAGAAATTATTGGTACAAATGTATTGTAAGCTATGTTAACTTAAACTATGCACCTTCTATGGTTTCGTCGGGATTTACGTTTAACTGATAACGAAATTGTCACCTCTTCATCTTGTAATGATGCAAGAGTTCTACCATTCTTCATTATTGACCCTTGGTTTTATACCTGGGATGATGTGGGAACTGCCAGAGTCCGGTTCTTGTTTGAGTCATTGGAAAATCTCAACTCAAATCTCCAAAAGTTAGGTAGTCGGTTGTACTTATTTGAAGGTAATTCTACAGACATCGTGCAAGAGTTGACTAGGCAGTTAATCATTGCAGGATATAAACCCAAACTTTTCTTTAACCGTGATGTACAGGTAGAGTATGGTATCAGCCGGGATAAAACTATAATTGATTTCTACAAACAGTTAAACCTTGATTACCACATTGGACTAAACAACTTTCTCCAATCAGCAGAGCAACGTGACGAGTGGTTTAACGAATACTACACCTATCAAAGACAATCCCAGTATAAAACACCAGCAACTATTAATACGCCTCAAATCACACTCAATCTACCAGAGCTAACATTTTTGGAACTCAAACAGAAATACTATCGCTTTTGGGTAGTCGAGAAAGTTTACTTTAGAGGGGGAGAAACACAAGCACAAGCTAAACTAGACTCATTTCTGAAAAAAAGATACTCTGGCTACCATTGGAAACTTTCTCGCCCAATGCTCTCACAGCTTGGTGCTACATCTCATTTATCACCACACCTGACTTTTGGAACTATTTCAACTCGCACTGTTTACCAAAGCACTAAAGCTAGAGCAGAAGAATTAAAAACTCAACCCAAGGCAGAATTCTCCCTCAAAGCATTTCGAGACCGTTTGCGCTGGCATGATAGTTTTACACAGCGACTCTATTTTCATCCAGAAATTGCTTATATTAACCGTTACAGGGAGTTTGATAAATTATATACACCATCAGCGTTATCAGGAGCAAAACAAGATTTATTTCAGGCGTGGCAACAAGGAATGACAGGCTTTCCATTAGTTGATGCCAGTATGCGGCAACTAAAAACAATGGGTTGGATGAATTTTCGGATGCGGGCAATGTGTGCCACATTCCTAACTATTAACTGTGGGATTTCATGGCATCACGGAGCTAAACACTACATGAACTATTTAGTAGATGGAGATTTAGCAATTAATAATTGGCAATGGCAGATGCAAGCTGGTGTAACTAATCCACTTAGCGATACTTTCCGCATCTATAACCCGTCAAAGAATATTACTGAAAAAGACCCTCAAGGAGACTTTATTTACCACTGGATACCGGAACTACGGAGCTACAGTTTACCAGAAATTGAACAGGAGAAATACATTGACACTAGTAAATATCCTAAAGTGATTCTAGATTGGTCAAAGACGCGTAAAGTTAATGGTAAAGTTGTTTCTGACTTACGAAAGCAAACCAAACAGCGATTATTAAACCAAGGTGGAGATGAATACGATAGTGCAATCGCTGCTAAAGAAACAGTTGAGAAATACTGGCAGCATAAAGACAGAGAGTACAAAGAATATCAACAAAAGCTTTCCCTGACACAAGAGTGAAGCATTATCTAGATTACGGATGGTGCGCGAGATTTTTACCCAACGAACAACAGAAAGTCTTTTACGGTGATGATTGTTGGAAATAAAATTATCAGTCAGGTAATTCAATCTCAAGCGATCGCACTCTGGCGCAATGCCTCCTGAAGATTGCACTCAGAAATTATCGGGGGAAGCTCATGAACAACCAACCGAATCACGAAAACCTTAGCCCACAAGAAACGCCATGTCCTATCTGCGGTTCACAAAATTTTATTTGGGGTCGTACCGTTGGAGAATCAGTAAGTCAGTGGGTGTATTTCCGTGCTGATGGGGCTGGGTGGGGGGAAGGCGAAAAGCTGCGGGCGCGTAAATGTAGAGATTGTAACAATGTTCAACTGTTTTCGTATGATTAGCTGATGAGTAGCCACCAGTGAGTAAATTGTAGTCAAATACTTGGCATTACTTACCAATCACAAAAGAAATATTGCACTACAGTCCGTAAAAGCACATACTCTAAGTGTAGTCTGCATAAACCCTCGCCTTTACTAGCCCAGCCATGCCCCAAGACTTTTCCGGTCAAAATCTCAGAGGTCGTTCTTTTCGAGGTCAAAACTTGGCTGGGGCAAACTTTAGTGGTGCGGATATTCGAGGAGCAGATTTTACGGGTGCTATTTTAAGGGGAACTAATTTTAGCAATGCAAAAGCTGGACTGCAAAAGGGTTGGGCTAATTTTCTAGTTTGTGTTTCGTGGTTGCTCTCTGGAATCTCAGGATTTTTCTTAGCCATCACTGGAGGCTTGATAGTTTCTGTATTTAATAACTCAACTCTAGAGACTAAGGTTTCAGGCTGGACTGCCTTAGTCGTTGCCCTCATCGGAGCTGTCGCCCTCGCCTTAGCCTTCGCTTTCGCCGTCGCCCTCATCGTTGCCTTAGCTTTAGCCTTGGATTTAGCCGGGGCCTTTTCCTTCGCCGTAGCCGTCGCATTAGCCGTTACCTTAGTGGTTGCCATCGCTCTCGTCATCGCCTTAGTCTTCGCCTTTTCCTCCGCCGTCGCCTTGCCCTTCGCCATTACCGTTGCTGTTGGACTCGTCGTCACTGTCGCATTAGGACTGGACAAAGCCAAAGCCTTAACCTTCGCCATTGTCTTGGTCTTCGCCGTCGCTGGAGCCGTTGCTGGAGCCTTAGTTTTTGCCATTGCCTTGGTTTTCATCTTAGCTAGAAGTGGAGCCGAATCCATCGTCTTCCTCGGAGCGGCAGGTTTATCCTTCGTCGTCACCTTCGCCATCGCTTTTACCGTAGCTATACTTAGTATTTACATTGCTAGGAGGGCAATGAAAGGAGATGAAAAATACGCCATTATTCGCAACATTGCTGTTGCTTTTGCAACCTTTGGTGGTACAAGCTTTCGCAGCGCTGATTTAACTGATGCTAATTTTACAGGAGTCATACTTAAAAGTACGGATTTTAGAAAAGCTATTCTGACTCGTACTTTTTGAGCAAGAATATCCATTTGTATTTATTGACAGTTATTTGCAGCACTTTCTATCCTACTTGGGGGATTTGTTGAATCTGCTCAATAATTGAACTTCACTTGCCTGAAACTGGAATTGTCCAGGTTTGAATCCTTTGTAAGCCTCTAGTCTTCCGGCCAAAGCAATAATTCATATTTAAATTGGACAACCTCAAAGTTAGCATCGTCAAAGTAGTACTGCCCCTGAGCTTGAAATATGCGCTTAAAAAGTTCTGGAATGCTATTAGCAATAATTACAGGATCTGAAAGCTGATTACTCTCTAAAATCGGCTGCCCCAAAAGTATGCAACATTCGCGCTTGGAAGTATTAAAGAAGTAAGCAATACAACGACCATCTTCAAGATCCATCAGATGAGTTGCATAACAGGTAAAAGATTTTGGTTGAGAAATTTCGTAAATTTTATGAAAACTATATTGAGGAATTTGCCAAAAAGGATCACTATTAGGGTAAAGTGTCGCACCTCTCCCTTCTTCGCTTTTTATAGTTATTAGCCTCATATTTAAGCCGCATGAACGGGTAAATATCTCCTGCCAAGTGAAAACCTATAGACCCAACAAGCCCTACATCTGAATAAAGCAATGTTACAGTAAAAATATAAAAAATAAGATGCGTAATAATATGTAGTCGTCCTTGATAGATATGATTTCCAATAGTTACAAATAAACCCAGAAGAATTGCCAAGTAATAATTGTTTATATATATGCCTAATTGATGTACTATTACTCCCCGAAATATCAACTCTTCTGTTATTGGATTTAATATACATACAGCAATCAAAAATAAAATTCTCTGAAGCTTTTGCCGTGGTATAAGCCTTACAGAAACGAGATAAGCATCATTTTCTACAATTTGGCTGACTCTCAAAATATTTAAAATTTTATTTACAATTAACACAAATATACAATAGCAAACTAAGCCAATTATTAAGGAAAATACTGGTAATATATCAAATTTTAAGCTAACTGATGGTGCATCCCATCCTAGAATATAAGTTATGGAAAAAAAGAAACTTAACAAAATTTGATTCCAGAGAATATAAAAGCCAAAACTAGATTTTGGTCTTTCTACTTTTCGTTGCTTTTTAATTAATTTTCTTTGAACTATAGCAATCCGGAATGATTCATGAGAAAATACTGAGAAGATATAAAAGTAGCGGTTGCAACCAAGGTGCAGGTGTGGATATGTGGATGCAATTATTAGAAGATTTTATCAAAAATAGTAAAGAACCGCGTGAAATCAAGCGGGCTACAGCAGTAAAAATGCTGCTATGTGGATACAAACATGAGGAGATAATGCCAATATTAGGTGTCTCATCTGGCTTCATAAGTACCTATAAAAAATCATTTTTTAAAATGGGGATTGATGGGTTAAAACTAGGGCATAAAGGAAGTTTTGGGTATCTGGATGATATTCAACGTGCCGAGGTAATTGAATGGTTGCAAAGCAAGGATAGATGGACTTTAAATGAATTAGAACACTATATCGCTTCCAAATATGGAGTCACATTCTCCTCGAAACAAAGTTACTACGATTTATTTGATGCTGCCAGTATTAGTTGGAAGAAAACTCAAGCAAGTAATCCAAAATATGACCAAGAATTAGTAGACTCAAAAAAAAAGAGATTTGTGAATTATTGGAAACGCGACGACCTGAAATAGAATCAGGAGAGCTAGTTGTGTTCATGGTAGATGAATGTCATTTACTTTGGGGAGACATAATAGGTTATGTCTGGGGAAAAACTAATGAACGAGTGACAATACCAGTAGTTAATGCTCGTGTTAAACAAACATATTTTGGTGCATTAGATTATAAAACCAAGGAATTTATCACCTATGCGGCAGAAAAAGGTAACTCTAAAAACACAATTAACTTTTTAGAATATCTTCGTCAACAACGACCATTAGCCAAACTTTTAGTAATTTGGGATGGTGCAAGTTATCATCGTTCACAAGAAATTCAAGATTATCTAGATTCATTAAACCGTGAATTGGAAAAAGAACAATGGTGGATTACCTGCTTAAGGTTTGCCCCAAATGCACCACAACAGAATCCTGTAGAAGATATTTGGCTGCAAGCAAAACGATTAATTAGAGAATTTTATTTTTTCTGTCATTCTTTTAACGTAGTTAAGGCGTTATTTGAACTATCAATTCATTGTCAAATTTTTGACTTTCCTAAACTTGATGAATATGGTGTTTTCTCATAAATCATTTAGGATTGCTATATGCTGCTATACAAATACACCATACTTAAGAAAAGTACAAAGAATAGAACACAATTACTAAATGGAGGTAATTCAGTTTTCACGATTATCTTTTATTGGGTTCAAGCAAGTTTAAATCCATCACGGCAACCATGTTTTTCGCATAACGCGTTGTAAGCCTTGGCATCTGCTCAAAGTCGCGGATACGTGTTGATGGTGCGGTAGTACTTGGGGCTGCTTTGGAATAAGGAGTAGGTCATTTTGCTAAGTTAATTTATCTCAAATCACTCTTCTTCATCTGTCACATCACTGTATGCGGAATCATCCACAGCCAATACAGGCTTGCCCATAGCAGCTTCAATTTTGGTAAATATCATCAATATAGGGGCATGATTATGACTCCGATAAATCCTCCTAAAAACGTCATTGAATGTTTGCATACTATTTTATTTGATACTTTCAAAACCGATAGGGCAGCTAAAATTACCTTGTTTAAAAATAGGTCGGGGAGGATAAGCTAAAGTCTGTTTTTCGGAGCGGCACATTATTGAAATAGTAGTTTTATTTTTTTGCTCGTAAGCAACTGCACCTATCAGGCTGTTGAATCCCTGTTTGGTCAGTCCTAATTGAAATACATCAGTTGGGAATTCTTTTATCGGAGTTGCATATATAAATGACTTATCCTTACTCATGTCTACGGTATATCGATAGCGGCTTGTAGCTGTTGGTGCATCTCCATCTCCAAGCTCTAACAACCTATACGATTGAGCGAAAGCTGATTTCTCCGAGAAATATGCTTGTTGTACCTTAATAAATCTTCCAACTGTAGCTTTACTGCTATCACCACAGCCACAGCTTGGTGGAACTCGAATAAACATAATCGGAATCCCAAGTAATAATCCTCCAGTTCCAATAATTAACAAGATTTTTTTAAAGATATTGTTGGTATGGTTACTTGGCTTATTTACATCAGACATATACAACTTTAAAACTAATAGTGCAATATTTCATAAATAGCCGCATTCTACCCTTCATTGGGATAGTATTGCTCGGATGGTAGCAGCGATCGCCATAAATTTAATTTTTGTCATTTCTACATACTCGAATTTGTGGAATCACAACAAACCAATTCTCCGAAATTTCTCCTGTTATATCATCCCTCTTAGTATGGTCATATAGATATCGGACTGTTACTTCACCAGGCTGAAACTGAAACTGTCCAGGGAAAATACCTTTATTTATAAGAGATTGCGTTCCATCCCTTGATAAACAACCAATTTCCTGATTCTGCCGTGTAAAAATACTCCAACCATTACCGAAAGAATTTATCCTTAATTCGATAGGAGTACTTTCATGCAAATTTTTAATGATGTTCTGCCTTCTTTTAGTCAATTCATAGCCCAGATGTACATCACTGGGAGTTAAATCAAAGTAACGCATCAACCGAGGAAGTTGAGTTTCAGTATAAGCAGTGGTTTTTGAAGTTAAACCAGCTTGCTGTACAAATAAATTCTGCTGAGTAGAACAAACAATTAATTCTTCTTTGGCACGAGTCATAGCAACATAAAAGAGTCGTCGTTCTGATTCCATCTCATTACAATTAGTTTTAAATCCATCACCTAAAAGTATGACTTTACAAAACTCTAAACCTTTTGAACCATGACAGCTAGTGACTAAAACTGAATTATCTTCTAGGAAGGATTCACCATTTTCATTAAACTCAAATATAGCAGTCAATATTTCATCAATGCTAATAGATAGTATAATATCTTCAGACCTATAACCTCGTTCTTTATCTAAATCTCTAGCAATATTTATTAAAATTTTAACAGTAGGTTCTGTTAAGTTACGACCAGCACGTTCAAAAAACGCCTCAAATCTTTTCTGAACTAATTCTTCAGGATTTAAAACTAGGTTATAGTCTTTCTGTAAAGCATTAATTAGTAAACGAGTGCAACGGTTTTTTAATAGTGCAATAGTATTATTTTTCAGGGCATAAGTAGATATACTTTCTCTTTCTAAAAGCAAGCGGATAGGACTCAAATCATCCCAGCGACTAGCTAAAATAGCGATTTCATGAGGAGCAATCCCTATGTTGATCCAAGATTGAATTTTGTCTTTAACCCATCCTGCTTGTTGTGATAAATTATTGAACTTTAAAGCGGAGACTGCCTTTCCTCTTAATCCTTGACGTTCAGAGTTAATACGAACTTGCTCTTTTGGAGCCTGTTTGCAGCGTATTAAGTTCTTTTGTATAAGACAATTAGCAGTTTCAATAATATTTTCTGTAGAGCGGTAATTTTCGTTAAGTAGTAATCGTTTTGCTTTATACTCTTCTTGGAATTGAAGGATATATCTAGTATCAGCACCTTTAAACGTAAAAACATTTTGATCATCATCTCCAATAACACAGAGATTAATTTGTACCGGCTGTGTTTTATCTTCAGATTGATTTAAGCCAGAAATTGCCTTAATTAAACGATATTCTTTCTCAGTGACATCTTGATATTCATCAACAAATATATATTCTAATTTTCCTAATAATTGAATTCGTCGTGCCTGAGTATCTTCATCTGCATCTTCAAATTCTTCGCCTTTTTCAATTAATTCGCAAGCTTCAACCAAAAGCCGATCAAAATTTATTGTCTGAGTTCCTCTGTATTCACCTACCGTCCGTCCCAAAAGTGATAAGGCTAAACCGTGGAAAGTAAAGACTCGAATTCGTGATGCTTGTTCACCAATCAAATTACGCAACCGCAACCGTAATTCTCTAACTGCATTACGGTTGTAAGCTAAAACAAGAATACGCTTCGGCTCAACTCGCTTAACCTTTACAAGATAAGCAATCCGGTGAACAATAGTTCTTGTTTTACCAGAGCCAGGGCCTGCTATCACTACCATCGCTGGGTCTGAAGCTAGAACAATTTCTTTTTGAGCAGGATTTAGCGCTTCTAGAATACGCTTGTAATCTTCTGGAAGAATAGGTTCGATAATATCTTTTGCAGAAAATTCGTACTTTGAAATAAATTCTTCTTTATTTGTGCCAAAGTAATCACTAACGAATTGCTGACGTTGTTCTGCTGACTTTAGTTTTCCATATTGCACCATGTAATGAGTGCGACGAGTTTGTTCAGCATAGTGAGCTTCAACTTCATGGTAATGGCGTTTTACTGTGGAAACACTTGCATTTTTTATTACACGAATTTTCAACGACTGTTGAAAGAGATTTAGCCCATCACTTAATCGAATGATTTTTCTCTGGTGCAGCCACAAAAGAATAACTTCTAACTCTTCATTATTCCAATCAAGTTGAATTTTTTGGGTAACTTCTTTAGCAAGTTTACCTAATTCGTATTTTAGAGGTAATCTTGCCCCTGTTGTATCTCCCAATGCTTGATATAAAACTTCTAATACTGTAGCTGTTAAAATTTTATGCTCAGGTAAATGCTCTGCAACTTCCATTTCTCCTAAGCGAACCACATCACTAGAAATTCTACTTAACTTTAACCATTTTTGAGCAACCCAACCTTCCAAAATATCTATGATGTTGGATGCTCTGATTTTTTTACTATTGTCTGGGTCAAGTCGAGAAGCAAGCCCACGCAGATTTATTTGTATTTCATCTTCATTACCAAACAACTCATTAAGCACTTGGAGTAATTGGTCTTCTAACTGGCGAATGCGTTCATGATTATTACGGGCATCTCCTCTTACACCCTTAGTAATCACAAGTGTAATGGGTATTTCAAAAGAACAGACTTCAGCTTTTTGCAGTTCACGGATTCTGGCAGTCAGGTCATGTAAGCTAATTCCAGCTTCATCACTGAGACGGTCGAGGGGAAACGGTTGATCGTTGCTATTACAATAAGCTTTCGCAATGTGCATTGCTTGAATCAGCCGCTCAAAGTTGTCCGCTTCAAACCGGGATAAATCCTTCATCCGGCTGTATTCCTCAAACTGCTCTATAGACTCAGCAAAGGTATTATGCCTTAATTCAAATTCGATAAAACTTGAAAAGTTCTCGGCTCGTTCTAATAAACCAAATTTTTCTAAGTAATGCAATCCTGCTTTTATTTTAGTATTTTGCTGTTCTGGTTCTTCACCAAACTCTTCATCAAAGTCGCCCAATTGAAAGATTTCATTGGTTGTCACCCAAAACCAATCATCTCTAGCACTGCCAAAAGTGAGATCGCGGATATGTCTGGTCGAGATCAAGACATTTTTTAAATCTTGTTCGCTCAGTTGGTTCAAACTTTGCAAACGAAAAACTGTATCAGCATCTTTTGGATCAAAGAGTAAAGTACAAATTGATGGTTTTTTGCCGTCGCGTCCTGCCCGTCCAGCCTCTTGGATATAACCTTCTAAATTGGCGCTCATGCAATGATGAATGACAGCGCGTACATCTTTACGGTTTATGCCCATACCAAAGGCACAAGTTGCAGTAACTACATTTAATTTACCTGATTTGAATTCTTGTAAAACTTGTTGTTTTTGTTCTTTTGCAAGTTTCCCATGATAATATTTAGCTTCAATGTGACTTTGTTTAAGAATTTCTGCTAGCTTTTGGGCATTTTTGCGTGTAGTAGTGTAAATCAGTGTACTACCACCTAGTTTAAGAGCTTCTTTTACTTGATTCAACAAAACTTGCTCTTTATTCCCTGCTACTGGAATCACATTAAAAGTTAGATTATCTCTTGTTGTTGCCCCATCAATTGTACGATTAATATTTAGTTCGTGTTGGGCAAATAGCTCTTTAATATCTTCAATAACAGCAACTGTTGCTGTTGCTGTCATCAAAGCTAACAAAGGCATTGCAAGCTGCCGCTCTTGATATAATTCATAAATAAATTTAGGAATGTAACGGTAATCTGGTCGAAAATCGTGACCCCATTGGCTAACACAGTGAGCCTCATCAATTACCCAAAGAACCGGAGGGCGCTGTTCTAACAATGCCCGAATACTCATTGACCGCAATTGCTCTGGACTGATATACAGCAAACCTTTAGAACCAGAACGCAGTTCTAATAATCGCTGACGACGTTCTGCTGCTGAGAGATTACCATTAATGAAGGTGGCGAAGAAAAACCCAGCTTGTTCTAAATCTGCTACCTGATCCGCCATTAATGCTTGGAGCGGCGAAATCACGACAGTCAGCGCTTTGTGCCTTTCGTGGAACATGAAAGCTGGTAATTGATAGCATAAAGATTTACCACCACCAGTAGGCATGAGAACAAGCGGACGCTCATTATTAATAATTGCTTGCACAGCTTCTTCTTGCAAAGGTCGGAAACTGGGAATTTCAAAATATTCCAAGTAAGAGCTGATAGCGAATTCATCTGTACTTAAAGGACGCAAATTCTCAAGTACAGCTTGAAAACCATTTAAATGTCTGAGCCAATCACAAAAAACCTGCTTCGATTCATTGGCATTGCACTCATAGTTCCAAGCCAATAATCCCGCCACGCATAATCTTGTCTCAAAATCATAAGTTTGTGGGCTAGACCATACCTGCTGCAAATAGGATTGATTTATTCCTTTTAGCATTGTCTGTGGCAGTATTTCTATGGCGGGTTGTTCAATCTTCAAACCAAGGCGATCGCTGAAAAATTGTTGATATGCAAGGTCTGCATCTTCGCAACCACAAGTCAGGAGCCAAATATATACCTGTTGTACTTCATCAGGCTTTTTAAATAGTGCTTCTAATTGTTGACCTAGTAATAATCGAGTTGCCTGTGCGTCTTCTAGAGGATTATTACTTGAATATTCACTTTGCTTATAGTCTTTATTTAGCTTATGCGAATGCTGTAGGGGAAAAGCGAGTATTGATAGTTCTAAAGTGTCAATTATATGCCAAGAAGATAATTGAGGTTCTTGCTCAATTAGATAAGGGTAATCAAAGCGGCGGAAGTTATGACCGCATACTGCTAAATTACTATTTTTCAGCTTCCTCATTTCCTCGTAAGCTTGGTTTAAAGATTCTTCCAAAAAATCCTTTGTTAAATTAGGGGATACTAATCCTATACGAAATATCTGATTATCATTGTTAACTTCTAAATCCAAATAAGTATAAAATAATTCAATAATAGATAAGTCTTCCATATAACCCTTAATAGAATTGCGCGACTGCAATTTTATTTATCAATAATTGTTAACTTAACGTACCCTGACTTTTCAGAAGATTTTAGCAGTAAGCATTTATTTATCAGCTAAATAGTACAAACTTACTATTCTATTGACTCACTAATACGTTGCCACTCCTGTTGCGTAACGCTGCAATTTGTAGCGTTCGACTGACGAATTACAGCCAATGTCTTTAACACAATATCTTGGTCTTGCTTTAAGTTTTCCCACAGCAGTGGCTTTTCTAACAGCTTACTGAAATAGCGAATTTTGGTACACGATTTAACATCAACGCGGCTTGTGTCAGTCCACTAGCCAATGCCAGGAGGCTTCCAATGAGCTTTAGAGGTTTGAGCATGACTGCGATCGCAGTCATGCTCACTTGCTCTTGGTCAAAAGCAGAAATTTTATAAAAACTAACTAAATTACGTAATCTTACTACTTACATTGTACTTAAGCTTACTTTAAAACAGAAAAGACTTGTGAACATACTACTTGCTTGCTCATAAGTATTAATTCAGTAACTACTACTATTTTTACTAATTAATCTGCTGCCAAATTTTCAATACTAATATAGGCTAACAATGGCGCAAACTGTGAACCATTCACCTGGTTCCATAGTCACCTGTCGCAGCCGGCAATGGGTGGTACTACCTTCTGAAAACCAGGATGTTATTCGCTTACGACCACTTTCTGGCAACGAAGATGAAATAGCTGGTATTTATCAACAACTTTTACAAGAAAAGCTAGAGAACATTCAATCAGCCACATTTCCCTTACCTCAAGCTAATAGCGTACAAGATCATGCAGCTGCAATTTTACTTATGGATGCTGCACGTCTTCTACTCCGTAGCGGTGCAGGCCCTTTTCGCTGTTTAGGACGATTGTCACTGCGTCCCCGTCCCTACCAGTTAGTTCCTTTGTTAATGGCACTGAAGCTAGAAACAGTAAAATTATTGGTAGCTGATGATGTAGGGATTGGTAAGACCATCGAAGCTGGATTAATAGCTCGTGAATTACTAGACCGAGGTGAGGTGAAGCGAATTGCAGTGCTTTGTCCACCACACTTGTGCGATCAGTGGCAGCAGGAATTACGTGAAAAGTTTCATATTGATGCAGTGGTAGTACGTTCTGGCACAGCTTCCAAATTAGAGCGGAACATACCTAATAATGACAGTGTTTTTAGTTATTATCGACACCTGATTGTTAGTTTGGACTATGCCAAGGCAGAACGTCGTCGCGCCAGCTTTATAACTCACTGCCCTGACTTAGTGATTGTGGATGAAGCACATACTTGCGCCCGTCCAAATAAAACTACTACATCACAGCAGCAGCGACACCAGCTAATTACAGAAATTGCCCAAAAACAAGAACAGCATTTACTGTTACTTACAGCTACTCCTCACAGTGGGATTGAAGAATCTTTTCTCTCCCTTTTAGGTTTGCTGAAGCCGGAGTTTGAGGATTTCAATCTCAATAGCTTAACTGACAAACAACGTGACCACCTAGCCAATCATTTTGTTCAGCGCAGACGGGCAGATGTCAAGCTTTGGCTAGGGAATGAAACTCCTTTTCCTGAACGAGAGTCAAGCGAGGAGTCATATCAGTTATCGAAAGAGTACAAAGAACTATTTGATGAAGTCTATAATTTTGCCCGTGGTTTAGTGAAAACGACTACGGCTGACATGAGTCATGCTCAACGTCGGGGAAGATACTGGTCGGCTTTGGCTTTGATCCGTTGTGTCATGTCTTCACCTGCGGCTGCGATCGCTACATTAAATCGTCAAGTTAGTAAATCAGGCGATCGCTTACTGGGCGATTTAGACGAAGATTTAATGAGTTCTTATGTCCACGACCCCACAGAACAGGAACAAGCGGTTGATGCCTCTCCAACTGTGGTTATAGAACAGGGACAGCAGAGTTACAAAGATGCAGACAAACGCAAGTTAAAAGCTTTTGTGCAATCAGCAGAGAAATTACAAGGTGGCAAAGACCAAAAGCTGCAATCATGCATTGCTACGGTAGAATCTCTGCTCAAAGAGGAGATGAACCCGATTGTTTGGTGTCGCTATATTGCTACTGCAAATTATGTAGCTGATGCTCTCAGGCAGAAATTAGAGAAAAAAGGTAGTCAAATCCGCGTAATTGCGATTACTGGAGAACTTTCTGAGGATGAGCGGGAAACTCGACTAGAAGAGTTAAAATCTTATCCCCAAAGAGTCCTAGTAGCTACAGACTGTTTGAGTGAAGGGGTAAATTTGCAAACACACTTCAGTGCAGTAATTCACTACGATTTACCCTGGAATCCTAACCGGTTAGAACAACGCGAAGGACGTATTGACCGCTACGGTCAAACAGCAACTAAGGTGAAAGCCTACTTGCTTTATGGTCGAGATAATCCTGTTGATGGTGCAGTTCTGGATGTTCTGATTCGCAAAGCTGTGCAGATTCACAAGTCTTTAGGGATTACTGTTCCTGTACCAATGGAAAGTACTACTGTAGCGGAAGCAGTATTTAAATCGCTGTTTGAACGTACCACTGAAGTTATCCAGTTATCTCTGTTTGATTTTCAAGAAGAATCTGCGGTTGATAAAGTTCATAAGAATTGGGACAACGCAGTAGAACGCGAAAAAACCAATCGGACTCGCTTTGCTCAACGTGCCATTAAGCCTGAGCAAGTAGAACAGGAATTAATTGACTCTGACCAGATTTTAGGGAATGAGCAGGATGTAGAGCGGTTTGTCCTATCGGCTTGCGATCGCATATCTTGTTCTTTAATTAAGAAAAAGCAGGGAAGGTCACTGAGCGAAGCCGAAGTGTGGTTACTTTCCCAACCACCGAATTTTCTCAAGTCAACTTTAGGGGATAAATCGCGTTTACTCTCTTTTACCACCCCAACACCAGAGGGCGTGGAATACGTAGGACGAAATCACCCTTTAGTAGAAGGCTTGGCACGGTACATCCTAGAAGATGCACTTTCCCATACAAATGAACCGATCGCAGCACGATGCGGCTTTACTACAACTAATGCGGTACAAAAGCGCACAACTTTGCTGCTGGTAAGGTTACGGCATTTGTTAAACAGTTCTAAACGTACTACAGAAACGCCAAATACCACATCTCTACTAGCGGAAGAATGCGCGGTTATTGGCTTTACAGGTTCGCCCTCTAGCCCTTGCTGGTTGACGCAGTTGGAAGCAACATCACTACTGCAACAAGCCAAGCCAGTCAGCGATGTTACTAAAGCTATGAAGCAGATAGAAATTGGTGAGTTACTCCAAAGGTTAGAAGAACTCCAGCCAGATTTGGAAAAGTTTGCCAGAGAAAGAGCAGAAGAACTTTTACAAAGCCATAGACGCGTCAGAGCAATGACCCAAGAAGGTCGAATTCGCGTCACCCCCCAATTGCCGATGGATATTCTCGGTGTTTTTATCCTTCAACCCGGACGTAAGTAAAAGGCTGGTTGTCGTGCAAAGTACTTCTACCTGCCAGTAATCTTTTATTTTTAATTCTCCAGATATGAAAACTACATTAACTGCGCTTCAAATCGAAGGAAATTTACTAGCTCCAGATATGACTGCCCAAATGCTAGAAGGCAGCATCAAAGGACAATTACCAGAAGACTTTGGTTTTAATAAAACTGATAAATTAGCAGATGAAATTGCCACTGCCTGGGGCGATGCTAAAGCATACTGGGCAGCATTTCAACGCGCATTGTCAAGGCTCGATGAGAATAACTCAGCCACTACAATTACTCGCGAACTTTGGACAGTGCCATTACTGCAAAGTCTAGGTTATGAACCTGTATACACTGCAACAGCCGAAGTCGTAGAAGGACAAACCTATGCGATTTCTCACCGTGCGGAACCAGGAGAAAATAAGCCACCTATCCACATTATTGGTTGTCGGCTAGAAATCGATAAACGTCCTCCCAGTGGCACACCCAGGTTATCAGCACACGCACTAGTGCAGGAGTATCTTAACAAGACAGAGCATCTTTGGGCGATCGCAACCAATGGCTTCCGTTGGCGGTTACTGCGTGACTCTTCCTTGATGACTCGGCTCACTTACATCGAATTTGACTTAGAACAGATTCTCGACGGCGAGAACTTTGCTGAGTTTGGGCTATTTTATCGACTGTTTCATCGTTCTCGCTTGCCTGAAGGAGTTGATGATGCAGACAAGTGTTTGCTGGAATATTACCACCAAGAAGCACTGCAACAGGGGGGACGGGTACGCGACAGACTCCGAGATGGGGTTGAAAAAGCCTTAGTTCAGCTAGGTAATGGCTTTATTCAACATCCGCAAAACGAATGGCTACGTCAAAAACTTGGAATTATCCCCAATTACGAAGCAAAAGTTACAAATTACGAATTCTATCGCCAATTGTTGCGATTAATTTATCGTTTACTGTTTTTAATGGTGGCAGAATCCCGCAATTTATTATTGATTGGAGATGACTTAGAGAAATCTCGGATTTACCGAGAATATTACAGCATTGAACGCTTGCGAGAGTTAGCCGAACGTCCTCATTGGCGGCGGGAAGGTTTTCAAGATTTATGGCAAGGTTTGTGGGTAACTTTCTTGCTCTTTGATGAAAACTGGCGCGGTGAAGTACTAGGTTTGTCTCCCCTCAATGGAGATTTATTTGGTTCTAAAACTCTACCAGCGTTAGATAATTGTGCAATTGACAATTATGATTTACTCCTTGCTATCCGCCAATTATCACTATACCTAGACAAGGCACAACTAAGACGAGTAAATTATGAATTTTTAGATGTAGAAGAATTAGGAAGCGTTTATGAGAGCCTATTAGATTTTCATCCCCAGATAGTACAGAAACAGTCCAAATATGAATTTGCTTTAGTGGTTGGTAGCGATAGGAAAACTACCGGATCTTACTATACTCCGCCACAGCTTGTACAACAACTGATAAAAACTGCACTTGAACCAGTAATTAAAGAAAAGCTTCATAGTACGCAACAGAAGCTAGGCAATTCAGAAAACAATACTTCGACTACGCTCAGTAACCATCAAGAATTAGAAAAAGCACTTCTTAGTTTAAAAGTATGTGACCCTGCTTGTGGTTCAGGCCATTTTCTTTTAGCAGCAGCAAGGCGGATTGGTAAAGAATTAGCCAAAGTCCGTACAGGTGAAGCAGAACCTGGAATTGAACCTTTAAAATTAGCAATTCGAGATGTTATTCAAAATTGTATTTATGGGGTGGATTTAAACCCGTTAGCAGTGGATTTATGCAAGGTTGCCTTATGGATTGAAGGATTTCCTGGTAAGTTACCACTTAGCTTTTTAGACCACAGAATTAAATGTGGAAATTCCTTAATAGGAGTATTGGATATTAATTGTCTATCTGAGGGAATACCCGATGAAGCTTATAAGCCTATAACCGGAGATGATAAAAAGTTATCTTCACAGTTTAAGAAGCGGAATAAAAAAGAACGGGAGACAGATAACCAAGGACAATTATCAATATTTGGAGGTTTAGAAACCGAACGTACACACTATACAGAAAGTGCGCGGGAGTTAGGAGATATTCCCGAATCCACACCGCAACAAGTGAGAGAAAAGCAAGCACGATATCAGCAAGCTCGTAAAGATTCGGGATGGTGGCGAGATTATTCAGCGTGTAATTTGTGGACTGCGGCATTTTTTATGTCCTTGACTGAAAAAAACTTGCAGCTTTTACCAACAACGGCTGTGTTAACTCAGCTATTGCAAGGTAATTTGTCAATGCAAGAGATAGTAAATACAACAAATAAGTTGGCTGAGGAGAAGCATTTTTTTCACTGGTGTTTAGAGTTTCCTGAAGTATTTGAACAAGGCGGATTTAATTGTGTGTTGGGTAATCCGCCTTGGGAACGAATTAAGTTACAAGAGAAAGAATTTTTTGCTTCTCAAAGTGCGGAAATTGCTAACGCTGTAAATAAAGCAGCGCGGGAGAAGTTGATTAAGGAATTACCTAAGAAAAATCCTGAGTTAGCACAAGCATTTGAAGATGCGAAACATGATGCTGAGGCACAAGGGAAATTTATTAGAGAGTCGAGTAGATTTCCTTTAACTGCTGTGGGTGATATTAATACTTATGCTATTTTTGCTGAGACAACCAGAAAATTAATTTCCAGTAATGGTAGAGCAGCAATAATTGTTCCCACAGGTATTGCAACAGATACAACTACATCAGAATTTTTCCGTAATTTAGTCGATTCATCTACTCTTCAAGGAATACAAGGTTTTGAAAATGAAAGATTCTTATTTAGTGGGATTGACCATCGGGTTTCGTTTTGTATCATTTCTCTTGGAGGAGCAAAAAACGATTTTGTTGAAATGAAGTTTTCATGGTATGCCTGGAACGTTCAACAAGCAAATGATATAGCTAGACAAGTTATCCTTTCAAGTGAAGATTTTAAACTAATCAATCCTAATACTTTTACTTGCCCTATTTTCCGAACTTATATTGATGCCGAACTCACCAAAAAAATTTATCAATGTTTACCTGTTTTGCTAAATGAAAATACAGGTAGTAACCCTTGGGGTATTTCATTTATGTCCATGTTTCACATGGCAAATGATAGCCATTTATTTAAGAATGAGCCTGGTACTAGCTTAGTTCCGCTTTATGAAGCAAAGATGTTTCATCAGTTTGACCACCATTATTCAACATACGAAGGGGCAACTCAAGCGAATCTTAATGTTGGTATATTGCCTCAAGTACCAGACGAAATGAAACAAAATTATAACTTTGCTATTGAACCACGTTACTGGATTGAGCGCACTGAAATAGAAAATAAATTAAGTAAAAAATGGGAAAATAAATGGTTGATAGCTCTAAGAGATATTTGTAGAAATACTAATTACAGAACTTGTATTGGCAGTTTTTTACCATTAGTTGCTACTTCTGGAATGAATTTAATATTTCTCAGATTTAACAATCCTTTAATAGTAAATTGTTTTTACTCCAATACTCAAAGTTTAGTATTTGACTATGTAGTTAGACAAAAAGTTGGTGGAACGCACCTTAGCCAGAATTATCTTAAACAACTTCCGGTTCTTCCCCCAGAATTATACACCCCAGAAGATATCAAATTTATTAGTGATCGCGTACTCGAATTAGTCTACACTGCCTGGGATATGCAACCCTTCGCCAAAGATATGGGATACGACGGCGAACCCTTCATTTGGAACCCCAACAGACGGGCATTATTAAGAGCAGAATTAGACGCATATTACGCCAAACTCTACGGACTCACCCGTGATGAACTGCGATATATTCTCGACCCTGCTGATGTTTACGGCGCAGACTTCCCAAGCGAAACATTCCGCGTTTTGAAGAATAACGAAATTAAGCAGTTTGGTGAATACCGCACACAGAGATTAGTTTTGGAGGCATGGGATAGAATGTTTGATACCTAAAATAAACCTGATTATTCTTACAGCAGATTATAGATAAACCAAGTACAAAATCTATAATAAAAACTAGATACTTAGCCTATTTTACTCAAGACTTCTGAAGTTTGCTGTAATTAAGACGCATATTAGATTTTATTCAATTTCTTCTTCATAAATTAGATTGGTAAGCAATGAAAGTATTAGCAATTGTTGGTATGGCTGGTTCTGGTAAAAGTACAGTAGCTGAATATTTTAAAAATCATAACTTGCCTGTATTAAGCTTTGGAGACTTAATCAGAGAAGAAATCTTAAAACGCGGACTAGAAATTACGCCCCTGACAGAGCCAATAGTTAGAGAAGAAATCAGAAATCAGTATGGAATGGATGCTTGTGTAAAACTGTCTTTACCTTGGATTCAAGCTAAATTGATGAAAAATTCTTTTGTTATCATTGATGGCATAAGAAGCTTTAGTGAATATAAATCTCTGAAAAAAGAGTTCGGTGATAAATTAGTAGTCTTAGCTTTATTTACTTCCAAGCATATGCGTTATAAACGCCTAGCTTCTAGAACAACAAGACCATTTAAAAGAGATGAAGCCGAAGCACGAGATTATAGAGAGATTGAGAGAATTGAGCTAGGTGGAACTATAGCTATAGCAGATTTTATGATTATTAATGATGGTCTATCAGAAGAATTATTTCACAAAGTGGAAACTTTACTCACTAATTTAGTTACAAAAGTTTCTTAATTTAACAAATCTAAACAGCTACTCAACACTCAAAAAATTAAACAATAGGTAAAATCATGGATTTACTTTTAGTTAATATCCCAATCGATTTAGGTAAAAAACCCTATGATTTAGCTTTTTCCTTTTTAAAAAGGCTGAATTTTGGCATTCTAGTAATTGCCTCTTATATGACAGAGAGAGGATTTAATGTTGGTATTTTTGACCCTCAATCCTATCCTGAAGAAGATTGTTTAATAAAACTTTTACAAGAAATTGAGCAGACTTCACCTCATGTGATTGGGTTATCTTGCGTCAGTGGTTTTAGCTATCCTCCTTGCCTAAAAATAGCTAGCACAATTCGCAAGAGATTTCCATCTATTCCTATAATTGTTGGTGGGAAAGATCATGTTGGACAAATTGCAGAAACAGTATTATTGGAATGTTCAGCGATAGATATAGTAGTCAGAGGTGAAGGCGAGGAAGTTTTGTGTCAACTTGTTAAGCATATTACTAACAAAAAACCTCTTGATACAATTAATAATATTGTTTATCGCGATCTTCATGGAGAGATTTGCTCAACTCATTATGATTTAGCTTTTAATCCTCAAAAAATGACTCGACTTAACTATAGCCTCTATCCAAATTTTCAGACATTTGCACCAAGTTTGGAAGTTGGTAGAGGTTGTACTTTCGGCTGTGAATTCTGTGTTTCTGCAAAAACTGGAGTGCGGAAAAAGGACATACCCTCTATTATTGATGAAGCGGAATATATTACTGATATATATGGGGATAATGAAATTTGTATTTATCTAGAAACACCTATGTTTCTCATGCAAGATGAAGAAATATCCCAGTTAGCTATTCAACGTCAAGAGAGAGGTTTAAATTTTACCTGGAGAACTAGCACACGTGTAGAATATTTAACTCCAAACCGTCTCGATAAATTAGCAAAAGCTGGCTGTCGAATTTTGGATTTGGGATTAGAAAGTGCTTCTTTTGATATTCTTCTCCGAATGGGTAAAACTCGTGATCCCCAAAGGTATCTTGACAGAGCATCTGAAATACTGCGTGCTGCCTATGATCTAGGTATTATTATCAAGCTCAATATTCTTTTTTATATAGGAGATACCTTAGAAACAATAGCAACAACATTTTCTTATCTTACTAAAAATATGCCCTATGTAACTAGTGTTTCAGCATATCCTCTTTTGCTGTATCCTGGCTCATCTTTAGAAGGGGGAATAAAAGAAGAAATTAAGCGTTATGGAGGAAATATTATTACAGATGCAGTTTGGCAGTCAAGACATCTATGGCCTATTAACCCTAGTTCGGAATTAACCTATGATTCTCTCCAAGAGCTAGGAGTTTTGTTTGCTAAATCTTTTCAGACTATCGACACTTTCTATACTCAAAAGCGATATGGTTATTTTTCTCCAGAAATTTCCTACACCGATTTTGTCGATGCTGCTATTCATTTTGGTATTGATTCTTTACCTTTTTCCAAAGATTTGAAAGAAACGGAATCAAATAGGCAAATACTTTGGGATTACTTAAAAGCTGGAATATAAAACATGAGGATAATCGCTATTTTAGGCAGTTTTTATATTAACGTATCAGCTTTTAATTATGAAAATCCCGGTCAAACTACAAGAATTAATCAAACAGCCAGAACCAGCTATTTTATCTATTAGTTCCCTCATCGGACAAAGATTAGCATTAGTTGATTGTACAAATATTGTTTCTATCACTTCTGAACAACTAAACCTAATTTTCACCCATGTTCCCCAAGAATGGGATGATGCAGAACTAACAGAGATTTTTGACACTAACACCCTAACAGACACCTTTGCCAACCAACTTTACCAATACATTGACCATCGCTTAGGACGCATTCCCACACAACAAAAAGGCACGTCGTCCCAATTATCAATTCCTGATTCCCTTGATATCTTTAACTTCCGCAACGAAGTAATAGGCGACTACCGCCGCTATATAGAAAGCTTTCTCAAAATCCGCGATTGCAAAGTCAAAGAATTTGTAGACGCAGAATTAGACAAAGGGCAACTCTGGACTGACCCCCTAGTACAACTCAATCCTAGCTATAAAAAGGGTGCAACAGTCAAAGAATTAGTACAACAGCAAACGCTTCATTCAGATTGCGAAAAATATTTCTACAAAAAAAACGGCGAACCCTTCACCTTCCATTACCATCAAAAGCAAGCATTTGAAACTGCACAACGCCAAGAACCTTACGTTGTTACTACAGGCACAGGTTCCGGTAAAAGCATGACTTACGTTGTGCCGATCTTCGACGATTTACTGTGTCATCCTGAAATTTCAGGAGTTAGGGCAATATTGGTTTATCCTATGAATGCCTTAATTAACTCCCAAAAAGAAGAACTCGACAAATTTTTACGCCAAGTTCCGAATACTCATATTCGTGTTGAAAAATACACTGGGCAAGAAAGTTTAACCAGGAAAACTGAAATTCAAAACAACCCACCCCATATTTTACTCACCAACTACGTGATGCTAGAGTTAATGCTCTCACGCACTCACGAAAATAAACTGGTCGAGTCTCCCAATTTAAAATTCCTGATACTGGATGAATTACACACCTATCGAGGACGACAAGGTGCAGACGTTGCCATACTGATCCGCAAACTCCGTCAACGCAACCAAAAAGCCAAACAACAATCAAATAATTACGAATTACGAACTACAAATTACGAATTACTCTGCATTGGCACAAGTGCCACTATGTCAACGGTCGGTTCCCGTGAACAACGTCGTCAGGTTGTGGCAGATGTCGCTAGTAAGTTATTTGGCGTGGAAATCAAACCCAATAATGTCATTGATGAAACTCTAGAACGTTCTATCCAACTTGCTGAACCTACTATTGAACAACTGCGCCAAGGAATCTTGGCAGGTTTACCAACCGAGTTAGAACAAACACTAACAGAATTCCGAAACCATTCCTTGAGCTACTGGATCGAGATGAACTTTGGTTTAGAAGAAAGAGAAGGGCATCTCGTTCGCCGTCAACCCATCAGCTTAGAAACAGGTGCAACCAAACTTGCCCAACAAACCCAGCTTCTAGAGGAAACTTGTTTAACAGTCCTCAAACAGATGTTCCTTTGGGGAAGCAAGATTAATGGACTTGCTTTTCGCCTACATCAGTTCATTTCCCAAGGGGGAAGCGTTTACGCCACGATTGAAAATCGAGACAAACGCCATTTAACCCTTGAAGGACAATATACAACCACCGACAACCGTCTACTTTATCCCCTCGTTTTTTGTCGGGAATGCGGACAAGATTATTATGTCGTGCGCTACGATGCCGATAAGCACATCATCCTGCCCCAATTGCCCACTGCATTAGATATTAGTCCTGATGATGCAGATATTACCGAAGGTTATCTCACCCTCGATGAACCAGAACTTTGGGATACAAGCGATGAAGATAGACTTCCTGACTCTTGGTTTAGTGAAACAAAAAAGAAAGGACGGGTTGCCAAAAAAGACTTTGCACGATTTAT
Source organism: Nostoc sp. ChiQUE02 (assembly GCF_034531305.2). Taxonomy (NCBI): domain Bacteria; kingdom Bacillati; phylum Cyanobacteriota; class Cyanophyceae; order Nostocales; family Nostocaceae; genus Nostoc; species Nostoc sp. ChiQUE02. Next base: position 5,646 of record NZ_JAVRBN020000058.1, on the reverse strand, counting down.
TCCTCGCAAACTCCAAATTCTACCCAATGGTAAAGTTACATCCTCCTTGTTGCAAGGAACCACTTGTTGGTTTATTCCTAAGCCATTTCTGACCTGTCTTAACTGCGGCGTACTTCATGACAAAAAGCGAAACGAATTTGCTAAACTCTCTCGCCTCAGCAGTGAAGGGCGCAGTACCGCCACCACTCTGCTTTGTCTTTCTACCACCAGCCGCCTCAAGAAAGTCTTCACAGGGGAGGAAGCTAAAGCTGCCAAAATCCTCAGTTTTACCGATAACCGTCAAGATGCGTCTTTACAAGCGGGACATTTCAATGATTTTGTCCAAACCAGTTTCTTACGGGCTGCACTTTTAGGTGCAATTCAAGCCAAAGGGCAACTTACTCACAGCGAATTAGCCAACGTTGTCGTCCAGTACATGGGAATTACTCAAAACGACTATGCCAAGCAAGCAGCAGAGTTTGGTGTTGGGAAGCGACGCAATGAGGAAGCCTTTCGCAAACTAATTGAATATCGCCTTTACGAAGACTTGCGCCGGGGGTGGCGCATCGTTCAACCCAACCTTGAACAGTGCGGACTGTTGATAATTGAGTATGACGGACTCCAAGAAGCCTGTGCTGACAACAACCTTTGGCAAAAACACCGCCATTCTCTTTTACTACAAGCCACTCCACAAGAACGTTTTATCATTACCCAAGCATTCCTCAACCATCTGAGGCGAGAATTAGCAATTGATGCCAAACTTTTACAACCAAACCAAAAAGATTCACTCAAAAGCGAAGTCATTCAAGCTCTTAAAGAACCTTGGGTATTCGATGAAAACGAATATTTATACTTAGCAACTTGGGCAACTATTAGCACTGGTGGTAATGAAAAAGCGAAAGTTAAACTTACTACTAGAAGTAAAATTGGACGATTTTTGCGATCGCCAAATACATGGTCGCTCCGCAGCCAACTTTTAACAGATGTAGAGTTCAACAGCTTAATCACTACTCTAATTGATGCTTTGTGTGATGCTGGCTACCTAGTGAAAGAAAAATCTGAGGTACAGCTACGCATAGACTCACTACTATGGAAAGCAACCAACCTCAAGGAAATCCCTACCGATCCCTTAACATCGCGTCGCTTGCAAGGTAACGATAAACCCAATATTTCAGTTAACCAATTTTTCCAAGGTTTCTACCAAACCAATGCCTTGCAAATCCAAACAATGGAAGGGCGAGAACATACCGGACAGGTAAGTAACAAAGACCGTCAAGAACGAGAAGAAAAATTCCGTCAAGGACAATTAGCTGCATTGTTTTGTTCTCCGACAATGGAATTAGGCATCGACATTTCCGACCTTAGCGTTGTCCATCTCCGAAACGTTCCCCCCAGCCCCGCCAATTACGCCCAACGTAGCGGTCGTGCTGGTAGAAGTGGACAGCAAGCTTTAGTCATTACTTATGCTTCCATTGGTAGCGGTCACGATCAATATTTTTTCAAACGCCAAAATCAAATGGTTGCTGGGGTAGTTGCCCCACCAAAACTAGAATTAGCCAATCAAGATTTAATTAAATCTCACGTATATTCGATTTGGCTGGCACATACTGGGGTTTACTTGGAAGATTCAATGAATAAAATCTTGGATTTGGAATTAGAAAACTATCCCCTCAAAGACAGCATTCGCCAACAACTTACCCTGAGCCAAGCCAAATTAACCCAATGTCTGCAAGCCGCTCAGTCTATCTTCTCAGACTTTTTCTGCCAAGAGGATCTGCAAAAAGCTTCTTGGTATTCTGTAAATTGGTTACAGAATACCATCGAAAATGCTCTGAATGCTTTTGACCGGGCCTGTAAGCGTTGGCGAGATTTATATATAGAGTCAGTTAAGCAGTTAGAATCTGCCCGTCGCACCATTGACCGTTTTGCTAGAGGTGATGTCACCCAAGAGGAACGCAAAAATGCCGAATCACAGTCACGAGAAGCACAACGACAAATTGATTTACTCGTAGGACACAGCCAAGGCAAGAGTAATTCCCAGTTTGAATTTTATCCTTATCGTTACTTTGCTGCCGAAGGGTTTTTACCAGGATTTAACTTCCCCCGTCTGCCAGTCCGAGCATTTATTCCGGCTGGTGAAGGTGGCGAATTTATTTCTCGCCCTCGCTCAATGGCATTACGGGAATTTGCTCCCAACAACATCCTTTACTACGAAGGTAGTAAATTCATGGTGGCCAAAACAAAAGTTCCTGTTGGTGGCATTGAAGGCGAGTATAAACGGGTGAGTGTCTGCGCTAACTGCGGGTATTACCACGACGGCGATTTTCGTGACACTTGTGAAAACTGCGGTGCAGAAATTAAACATGATGCTCATGGCAATGTAGCCAAATTGACTCGTGTACTGCCAATGGAAACTGCGATCGCTCGTCGTCGAGAACGCATTACCTGCGACGAAGAAGAACGGCTCAAGTACGGCTACAACATCACCACTCATTTCCGCTACGCTAGCCAAAAGCGGGAATCAGCTATTGTTCAAGCTGCTGACGGTACACTACTATTCAAATTAACCTATGGAGCTACAGCTACCATTTGGCGAATTAATCGGGGGCTGAAGAAGAATAGAGAAGAACGAGGATTTAAGCTCAATCCAACAACGGGTGTGTGGGGCGACCATAAAAATCCACAGACTCAACAGACACCCGATAGCTTACATACCGAAGTGAATTTAATGGTCGATGATACTTGCAATATCTTGATTGTTGAGCCATTAAATGTTCCTGTTGAGGACAGAGAAGCTTTTATTGCCACCTTGCAATACACTTTAGAAACTGCAATTCAAGCCGTTTATAAATTAGAAGCTGATGAACTCGACTCCGAACGACTAGGCGAAGGTAAGTATTTACTGTTCTGGGAAGCTGCTGAAGGTGGTGCAGGTGTACTCTCTCAGCTATTAGAAAAACCAGAGGCATTTAGAAAAATTGCTGATGCAGCTTTCGACATTTGCCATTTTACACAACCTAAAGACAGTTGTATTCAAGCTTGCTATGAATGTTTGCTTTCTTACCGCAATCAATTTGACCATGCACTGATAAATCGTCATTTAATCAAACCTTGGCTTGACCTCTTACTGGAGAGTAGCGTTATTACTCAAGTCAAAGGGCTTTCTCGCGATCAGCAATATCAAAAATTGCTGGAACAGACAGACCCTAACTCTGATTTTGAGCGTGTGGTTTTGCAGGAAATTTATCAACGGGGGTATAAATTACCCGATGCTGCTCAGAAATTTATTCCAGAGGCAAACTGTAAACCAGATTTTGTTTATGAGGAGGAGGCGATCGCTGTTTTTTGTGATGGTTCAGTGCATGATAGCCCTGATAAACGCCAGCAAGATAAGATTGAGCGCGATAATCTTAGGTACGAGACTGGTTATACTGTCCTTAGCTTAAGCCATAGTGAAGGTTGGCAAACTGAATTGCTTGTTTTAGCAAGTTTATAACCTAGAACAAATCCATCCACTGACCCCTAATTTTGTACAATTGCTCCCAAAGTACCCTTAACTGCACGTAAATAATCAGATGGGGATAGCAGAAGCAACATACCTCGCATTCCACCAGAAACAGTAATCTGCTCAAATAGAGTTGCAGTTTCATCAAGGTAAACGGGATAGTCTTTTTTGCTAGCTAAAGCTGTCACACCGCCACGAATGTATCCTGTTAGTGGCTGAACTTCCTTGAGGGCAACCGTCTCAACCTTGCGGTTTCCTGAAATCCGTGCCAAGGCTTTTAAATCTAACTGAGCATTTCCCGGCACAACAGCAAAACAGATACCTGTTGTGTCACCTCTGACTACTAAAGTTTTAAAAACTTGCTCTGGTGGAAGACCAACTTTGTACGCTGTACTCTCAGCTGCCAAATCATCAGGATCTACTTCATAGCTGAGGATTTGGTAGGGAATACCTAGTTTATCAAGTAGTCGAGCAGCATTAGTTTTCATTTAAGTCCACAAAAGATATTATTTATTGCTCAAGCTCCCAATCCTCAATCACCAGCCCACTAATGCGACTAAATTCTCTTATGTTGTGCGTAACTAATGTTAAGTTATTCACTAGCGCAATCGCTGCAATCTGCAAATCATAAGGCCCTATTGGTGTACCAAGCGTCCCTAACTCTGCCCGAATTGTGCCAAAAATTCGAGCTGCCCGATCATCAAAAGGCAAAGATACAAAATTATTTAAGAATGCTTCTTGTAATGTTAAAGTACGTGTGGGATTATTACTTCGCATTGCACCATAAAACAGTTCGGCTTTTACTACCGAACAAACAACGATATCTGCTGGTGATAGCGATTCTAACCTCTGCCTCACAGCAGACATAGGACGATTCAGATAAACAATACAAGCATTGGTATCTAACAAATATCTCACTCTAATGGCTCCCTAGTGTCATGCTCACCTTGGGGATATCTTTGAATTGGGTCATCTGCTAATGATCCAGCTGTTTGTTCAAAAAATCCGGCTGGCCATCCTAATTCTTGGGGTGTTTTCGGGGGTGTTGATGGTTCTATTTGTTGATAAATCACCATGACTTCCATTTTTTTATCTGTGATGCCAACGGGAATCTCAAGGTGCAAAATGCCGTCAGCCCCAACATGAGAACATAACTTAATACTTTGCATTACTGTTTTCTCCTAGTCCTTGGTTGATTGAAAATTACGTGGTATCTCATCTATGATGCCGTATTCTTTTTCAATCACACTCAACAGCTTTTTCACTATAGCCGTCAAATACGGTCGCTTCAGTTCCCCCAGATGCTTCAGCATAGCAGTTGGGGCATCTTCCAAGTTCTCGTTTTCCCGCAGCCGTGCGATCGCTTCCGGGAGCATCTCACTTTTGCAAATATAGGTGTAAGTGAGGGAATATAGTTACACTCTTTGATACGAGTAACAAGTGCAACTACTATGACCCCTGAAGACTCCCAACGTCTGGAAGCCTGTTTACTGGAAGCAGCAGAGATTCTTTATCGGAATACCAAGGCTGAAGAGTTAAGAAGCTTTGAGAGTTTAGAAAAAGCAGTAAGAACCAAAGTTCTAGAGCAAGTAAGTCCAAAAATTGCTTTTTTTTTATTAAACAAGTTACAGGCACAGAAAAAGGTAGAGCAAGAATAGTCAAAAGCGTTGTGGGTCAGGTAAAACTGACAGATAGGCAAGCAAAAATATTAGGGTTAAAGCCCTATAGCCAATTGAGTCCATTATTTGAAAAAAACTGCCTGCTGCTGAGTGGGAATGAATCATTTCAAGATTCTGAAAAAGACATTGAAGCATTAACAGGAATAAAAGTGTCTCATAGCACTTTACAACGACTTGTTCATCGGCAGGAGTTTCAGGAGCCTACAGCAAAACATCGGTGTATCAGAAGTGAGCATAGATGGAGGAAAAGTCCGTCTCCGTTCTCAAATCAAGGGTGTGGAAAGTTATTGGCGGGACTACAAAGCCGTTCGCTTACAGGGTATTTATTATGTGTAGTGACCTGCAATCATAAATCCCTCAACCTGCAATCATCGCTGTTTTCAACCAGGATTATTTGCAACTATAATTTCAGTTGAGCCAGGGTTAAATGCAACTGAGCCAGGATTATTTGCAACCAGCCTGCAATCATCCGTTTCGACCAGG
>NZ_JAVRBN020000057.1:0-32404 GCF_034531305.2 Nostoc sp. ChiQUE02 | reverse complement strand
TTGCAGCTCGATCCGAATAATTGCGAAGTCATGTGTCAAGGCAAAGGCTTACATCTCACGCCTAAAGAATACAAACTGCTGGAGCTATTTTTGCGACATCCGCGGCGGATTTTTGACCGAAGGACTCTGCTCGATCGCATCTGTTCGATTGATGAATGTCCCGCTGAAGAAGCTGTAACAACTCAAATTCGCGGGTTGCGGCGCAAACTCCAGATGGCTGGGCTAAATTCCGATCCGATTGAAACATTGTATGGACTGGGGTATCGGCTGAAATCTTTGCCAGAAGAGCCGGAGCAGGGGCCGGAGGACGCAAGGACGCAAAGACGCAAGGACACGGAGGTGCGGGGACGCGAGGAAACGGGGAATATATTTGATAGGGTCTCCGCGTTACCCTTCGCCAGTCGCCACAAGTCTTTGCCCTCCGGGTTTGGAAGTGACGTTCCTAAAGTCGCTAACGCTGCGCTAACGGACTCGACGGGAACCGGAGCTACTCCGGTCTTCTCCCTTCGCGTAGCGTCTCGTAGAGAAGGGGAGACACCAAGGGCGATGGGGTCTTTGCACGAGAATGTGGCATCCAAGACTCCGACTTCCTCATCGCAAAGCGGCTCAGTCCAAGGTGCTGGTTCACCATGTCTCTCGATCTTTGCGTCTTCCTTATCCTACCCACTGAATGCAAATCGATATGATGCAGAGGCGAAGGCAGTGGCGGCAATTCGGCAGATGTGGCAGGATTCTCAGGAGCGATTGCAGGGCCAACTAGCAAAGTTGGAGGAAGCGATCGCCCACCTCTTTACTAATACTCTCACCCCTGACGGACGGCAGTTCGCCCAGACCGTCGCCCATCGGCTAATTGGCTCTTTGGGGGCATTTGGTATGCCGCAAGCAGCAGAACTTGCCCGCCAGATCGAACGCACCTTGAAAACACCAACGGCTGCTGTCCAATCAGAGGAAGCGGTTCAACTAAAATCGCTGCTTGGGCAACTGAGGCAAGTTATCCAGCAGTTGCCCACTTTTACTACAACACCGCCCACTCCATTACTGAAGTCTAGCGATCGCGTGGTTTTGTTGATTGATGATGATACTGACTTGATTGAGCGAATGCAGGCAAATGCCTCAAACTGGAGCATTCACCTGGAAACCGTCACTGACCTTACCCTCGCCCGCCAACGCCTTCAGTACCTCACGCCCGATGCCATCATATTGGATCTTACCTTTCCCAATACCACCGAAAGCGGCTTGACCCTACTGGCACAGTTGAAGCACCAATTTCCCACTATTCCTGTGCTGGTGCTGACAGGACTTGGCGATTTAACCAAGCGCGTGGAAGTCACCCGTTTAGGAGCCAACGCCTTTTTGCAAAAGCCTGCCACGCCTACCGAAGTGTTTCAAGCCGTCAGCCAACTCTTCCACCGGATTGACACTATCAATGCCAGACTCCTGATTGTGGATGACGATCCGGCATTGTTGTCCCTGTTACAAGCCCAACTGCAACCGTGGGGCTTTCAGGTCACAACCTTGGCAGATTCAAGCCAGTTTTGGCAACTCTTGGAAGCCACCACTCCCGATTTGCTGTTGCTGGATGTCGCTATGCCGGGGTTTAGCGGCATTGAATTGTGCCAGGTAGTCAAGAGCGATCCGCGCTGGAGTCGGCTACCTGTGTTGTTCTTTTCAGCTCATGCCGATGCTGATACCCTGCACCGCGCCCTGGCTGTGGGGGCAGATGACTATATCTTAAAACCAATCGTAGAAGCCGATTTGATTCAGCGAATTTTAAATTTCAATTCCTGGTAGGGATTTAAAATAAGGGACTTCCAAATAAAAAAATAACCAATCACTGTGTTAGCAGGGGAGCAGGGGGAGTAAGAAAAATAGAATTATGAATAAATTGGATAATTTATTTCTTGGAAATTCCTAATTAGTAATTGATACTTCATCCCTTAGAGCTGATTCGTAAAGAAAATCTTAAGGGTACTTAACTCATTACTAGGTCTGAGTTTCAGCGAATAAGCGCTTTATTAACTTAAATGCCTAAAACCCTTACTAGACAAGTAGTTTACTTTAGTTTACAAATTAGCTCTCAAGGGATTGATTCAAATAATGATGCTAGCGGCAATGCTACGCGAACGTACTTTGTTATTTTCCATCAATCAATTTAGAGAAAAGTTGGATCGCATGAAACCAGATTAAATCTAACGCCCCTTCATTACGAATAACGAATTGGTATTATGTCCTCTTATACAAATCGATGCATCCTGGTGATTGACGACGAACCTGACCTGTGCAGCATTGTCAAGTTCACGCTAGAACGCCTCAAAAGCTGGAAAATCCTCACAGCTGAGTCTGCACAGGCAGGACTGGTGCAGGCAGAAACGCAGCAACCAGACGTGATTTTGCTCGATCTGAGCCTGTATGGTGAAGATAGACTGACTATGCTGCAATCTTTGAAAACTAATCCGACTACGCAGTCGATTCCGGTTATCTTGTTTACCGCCACAGACCTGTCAGACGATTCGCTGGGATTTGACCCCTCTGACTTTGCTGGAGTGATCCTGAAGCCGTTCAATGTCTTGCAGCTTGGCGAGCAGATTATTGAGCAACTGGGGTGGTGAGGTTAGAGTGCAATGCCTTTTTTATGAAAGAGACGCAAAGCAAAGAAAGGGGATGCGGAGATATTTCATATCAAATCCAGCTAATAACTCCCGGTTCGCCCATTTTTTTGGGACATAGAAAAAAGCCTACTCAGGAGTAAAAGATTGACCACCAAGTTGAGTGTAAATAGTAGTCGGGAACCCAAGCGAAACAAGAATACGCTGCTGTAATAGTGAAAGAGCAGTCAAATAGGCATAACATTGAACATATACCTACTGTGCGTTTTTGGGAATATCTCGCTCCCTATACTTCTGACTCCCTATTTTTCCTAACTCCTCAAAAAATGGGCTAACCGGGAGTTTTTAATTTGAGTTCCATAAATATTTCGGCTATTTCATTGTCATTATATTTATTAAATTCTTGAAATCCATATTTTTCAAAAATTTTTCTGGCTACAATAGATTTTCTCATCGTATCCAATCTTAATATATGTAATTCGTTTTTGTTGGCATTCAATAATAAATGTTTCAGTAATAATGTACCTATTCTTTTACCCTGATATGAAGGTAAAACAAAGTACATTTTAATCTCTCCTATTTTATCTATTTTGTTTAATATCTTTAATCCAATACTTCCAATTACTATGGCATTTTTCCTCATAATCCAGAAATTTCCCCCTTGAATTTGGTAGATATTTTCAATATTCCTTATATCCGATTGTAAACCAGTTGGCTCAAATTTATATCCTCTGTACGAATACATTATTTCCAAAAATTCTTCCAAACTAGCCTGGAATTCGGAACTGTATGAGATTAATTCCATTTGTTCAAAAGGAGTTGTCATGGGTTACGTTGTAGAAGAATTTAACCTAAGTCAGTCACATCACGGCTTCTAGTTTTACTAGGGGATAAATCAACTTTACTAGGGTTATTTTCTAAATTACTAGTAGTCCACCATAAAGATTATGACAAGTATGATTATTCTCCCCATCCATTTTTCTGAAATATCCTATCGTTAGTTCCACCTGTCAAAACTAATGTGGCTGACTAGTAGCCTGCTTAAGCTGACTGGCTTAAGGCGGCAAAGCGATTTCAAGAAGCCGCCCTTCATGCGTCTACAAGTTTCACCAGACAAAGTTTAATGGAAGATGCCGCTAAATGGTCGGCAACTGGTCTTGAAAACCAGGGTATAGGCAACTGTAGGGGTTCGATTCCTCCATCTTCCACCTTCCACCTGAAGCCGAAAAGCGAGGCGCTGTGCTGATGCTAAATGTTGATCAACTTTCGTTTGGATCAACATTTAGCATCAGCAAAAGTATGAAGAGCAACAGTTTGACAATCCAATGACTGATAGCAACTCCCAAAATGATGCAGAGCAGCCCGATGACTACTACTAAAACGCGCCACGCATCGTCAGAGATAGTTTTCAAACCCCGGCAAGAGATGACTACACCAATCGTAACTAGAGCCAAGCCTATTATTGTCTCTCGCATCATCTCTTCCAGTTCTCGATAACTGAAGGCATAGAGACAATACCACCGGATGGATTGCAGGATGACCTCAGGCAGGAAGTGATACTAATTTATAATTCGTAACGACGCTCTCTACGAGACGCTAAAAGCGAACGCGGACTTGCTACCGCTACGCTAATGTAATTCGTAATTAAGACATATCGAAAAGGGTTTGATAAAGGCTGTTTACTCATAGTTTTTAAGGATGGGAGACTTTCCTTTAACTTGAGATAGGAGCCAGCCAGAGGGCTAAGTTTCGCACATAGGCTTTAATATGTTCAAGGGCTTGTGGGTTTTGCTTCATCCCATCTCCAGGGGGTTCCGTTACAAAGCTAGGTGCGCCCATATCAACATCCCAATTGTAGTCGGCGAAATGGTGGAAGCTTGATTCAGCGATCGCACGTCCTAAAATATTTCCTTGTTCATCCTGCGTACTTTCAAAAGCAACTACTAAGTTGAAGTCCCGACCGGAGACTGAGCTTGTACCCAAGGCAATTACTCGTGCATTCTTCTCGTTTGCAGGCACACCTACGGCTCCTTCATGGGGATGAGCCGGAAAGAATTCAATCTCCTCAGAAGGTAATGTAGGATTCCTGAGTAAGTCATGAATAGGTTCTATAGGAGTAATTTTCTCGTAGTCACCATTTAATCCAGAATGGAAGTTGGGCCAGGAAATGTACTTAGTGTAGATGTCGTCAGGGCAGTGGTGCGAGGGATCGGGATCGGGATTCTTACTGTGAAAGTAATGGGCTGCGCCGATACCGCCAAGATTACAAACCGAACAACCTACATCCTGATGGTCACGGCTGACCAATAAACCGCCGCCGCGCTGACGGAAGGCACTGATGCTCTGACACTCTTTTGGAGTTATGCCATCCCCTACATCCACAGCAAACAGCCACAGTTCATCAAAATCTGAATTATCCAGCGTACTTAAAACTGGATCGTTTTTTTCAGCAGTATTTTCTCGATCCCTTGCTGTTACCTGGTACAGGGGTTCCCCAGTGTCACTTTTCAACGAAGCTAAATAGTCCTTTAGCAAAGAAAATCGCCCAATATACCAATCATCTTCATTGGTGGGAATTGTTGTCTGTAACAGAATTTGAATCGGTTTAGTCATGATCTCACTCCCTAGGGTTCCTCTTGCAGCATGAGCTAATTACTAGATCAACGTGAGAATTGTAGCGAGATAATCTAAGCAAAAAATGAGGACGTTTAAAGAGCAATGCTTTTGTGAAAGCAGAGATAAGTGTTTCTAAACGCAATTTAGTATCAGTATCTGCTCAGATTTTCCTTAGATTTGCCAACTAACGTTAGGGCAGATTCGTTAAGAAGATAAGGAAATGGGAAAAATTGGACAAATCCTAGATTCAGGCTTGGTTAACTGATTCGTCTTTGTAGAGAGGTATAAGACCTATGGTTAACAAAATTGTAACTACATTTGAACAAGACCATAACCGACCAGAATCAAAAGAATTTTATTGGAAACATTTTCTCTATAGTCTAGTTTGGCTGACGGTGCTAATGCTGGGATATGGAGGATTGGGATGGACTCTCTGGCTCGATCGCCATTTCTCGACGATTGCAATACCGATGTTCATTTTGACAATTGCCGCAGTCCGTGCCTGCATACTCACTGACTTTCCCGTCTGGGCGGGATTGTTATCTCTCACATTCGGTTCTGCATGGATTCTAACTGGAGCATCGATATCAAGCGGATTATTGGGCTGGGCAATAGCGATCGCTCTATTCTGGATTGGCATTTTTACCCTGGATATGGCATTAGACCAGTCCGTCGAAAATTTGCTGGAAATAGAGTTTAGCCGAACTGAGGTTTTCCTGATTCTAACAGCCGTCTGCGCTACTGGCGCTATTGCGGGATGGATACTCCCAATTGTTCTCACTTGAATACAGGGCATGTTATGGAACTGGGAATGATAGGACTAGGACGAATGGGAGCTAACATGGCACACCGTCTAACCCAGGCTGGACATACCGTCATTGGCTACACTCGTCAGCCACAAAAAGCAGAGGTGCTGGTTCAGGAAGGAGCGATCGCTCGTGGCGTGACCTCATTTGTTGAGCTAGTCGATGCACTTACAAAACCCCGCATCATTTGGCTGATGCTGCCAGCAGCGACAGTGGATGCTACCTTGCATACCCTCGTGCCGTTTTTAGCTGCTGACGATATTATCATTGATGGCGGCAATTCTTACTACGTTGATGATATCCGTCGTGCCGATCAGTTAAAACTTAAAGACATTGAATATATTGATTGTGGAACCAGCGGCGGTATTTGGGGGGCAGAACGTGGTTACTGTCTGATGATTGGCGGCAGAGTGGCAGCTGTGAAATATCTTGACCCGATCTTTGCAGACCTGGCTCCAGGTGTAGCAGCTGCACCCCGCACACCCGATCGTGAGTTAATGGGGGGAACGGCTGAACAGGGCTATTTGCATTGTGGCTCTCACGGTGCAGGACACTTTGTCAAAATGGTTCACAACGGCATTGAATACGGCATCATGGCAGCCTATGCCGAAGGGCTGAACATTCTTCACCATGCTAATATTGGGAAACAATTGCATCAAATCGATGCTGAAACTGCTCCCTTACGAAATCCTGAATTTTACCAATACGATTTTAATCTTGCAGATATAGCAGAGGTATGGCGCAGGGGCAGCGTAATTAGCTCTTGGTTACTCGATTTAATAGCTATGGCGCTCGTCAAAGACCCCGACTTAACCGACTTTGGGGGACGCGTATCCGACTCTGGAGAAGGTCGATGGACACTAATGGCAGCCATTGAAGAAGCAGTTCCAACTCCCGTCCTTAGTACAGCTCTTTACACACGATTTAGCTCTCGCGGTCAATCAGACTTTGCAAATAAACTCATCTCTGCGTTGCGCTACGAGTTTGGTGGGCATTTGGAAAAATGACACGGGGATTTTAATCAGCTTTCTTCCTCTATGCCCCTCTACCCCCCTGCTCCCCTGCTTCCTCTGTCCGCGTCGATATGGAGGTTAATCATGGCAGCTTTACTCTCCGATGCCCTGGTATTTTTTGGGATCACAAGTGATTTAGGTTACAAAAAAATCTTTCCTGCCTTACAGGCGATGATTCAGCGCGGTCATTTTGACATCCCGATTATTGGAGTGGGTAGGCGAGATTGGAGCATCGAACAATTACGATCTTATGTGCGTAAGAGCCTGGAGGAACAGGTAGGCGTTGATGAGGCAGCTTTCCAGAAACTGTGTTCATTACTTTACTATATTTTTGGTGATTATAGCGATCGCGCCACCTATGATAAATTATGCCAGGTACTCCAAATAGCTGAAGCTCCTCTGTATTACTTAGCCATTCCTCCCAGTTTGTTTGCGACGGTTGTCGAAGGGTTAGGTCAATCAAGTTGTGTAAAGAATGGTCGCGTTATGGTAGAAAAACCCTTTGGACGCGATCTAGAATCGGCTAGAATACTGAACTGCATTCTGCACTCTATCTTTCCCGAAAGTCATATTTTTCGGATTGACCATTACTTGGGAAAAGAACCAGTCCAAAACCTTCTCTACACTCGCTTCGCCAATTCATTACTCGAACCGATTTGGCATCGCGTCAGTATTGCCAGCATCCAAATCACGATGGCTGAAAAATTTGGCATCGATGGACGGGGACAGTTTTATGAAGAGACAGGCGCTATTCGGGATGTGGTGCAAAATCATCTACTTCAGGTGACGGCGTGTTTAATGATGGATCCGCCCATCAACGAGCAGCATGAAGCCATCCGAGATGAAAGAGCGCGATTGCTCAAATCCATAGATCCAATCGACCCCTCAAATATAGTGCGCGGGCAGTACAAGGGCTATGCCTCAGAACCTGGTGTAGCTCCTGATTCCAAGGTCGAAACCTTCGCGGCGGTTAAGCTCAACATTGATACTTGGCGCTGGGCTAGCGTTCCGATTTACATTCGTGCAGGCAAATGTTTACCGAGTACAACTACTGAAGTTGTGGTCAGGCTCAAGCGTCCGCCGCAGGATGTTTTTGGCGAGCGTGCCTTTGGATTAGCAAATTATTTCTACTTTCGTCTTAGTCCAAATGTGCTGACTGCGATCGGCATTCGCTCTAAAACCCCAGGCGACGGAATGGTGGGTAGCGAAGTCGGACTAGTCGCTCAAGTCGAGCATGGGAATGAGATGAATCCCTACGAGCGGCTTTTTGAAGATGCCATGAAAGGCGACTCCATGTTGTTTGCTCGCCAAGATGAGGTGGAAGCACAGTGGCAAATTGTCGCTCCTATCCTAGATCAAGCAACCCCTGTTTACGAATACGCACCCCATAGCTGGGGGCCTCCTTTGGCGGATCATATGATTCCCCCCGACGGCGGTTGGCATAATCCTAATGAGACGTGATATCTTCCTATACTGTACTCGAAGAGTTGGTATTGGTTTTCAAGTTTACTCCTGGCAAAACTTTTGGTTGGCTTTTTACTTCAATTTCGCAAGAAACAAGATGTTGAATTGCAAGTATACGTGCTTCTATCAAGCTAATACAATTGCTTACAGTAAGGAGGTCGTCGCAAATAAAGCTAACTGCTGAAGGTCGTCATTTATCATTGGTGATGGTTTCAAGTAAATTTACCTTTCGTAACATAGTTTTGTTTATTTCAACTAACCCACTTATAGAAAAAACAGGCTGTTCATTATAAAATGATCTCACCTACAGCCCTAAAACATAGGCTCATATCCGTCCAGTTTGGTTTTTGGTTCGTTGTTTGGGGATGAACGCAATGAGCAACAACGATCGCCAAAGGAGAATTGACCTAAAGCATGGCTAGCGATCGCTCTTACTATTAATGGCACAGTTGAGCTACCATAGATAACCTCAAACTCTCACAGAGAACCGTGATACGGTAGGCTCCACTGATTGAGCCATCTGTAGAATAACAAATAGAAGCAGTGCAACTTACCCCTCTTAAGGAAACCTTAAATGGTACAGATCCCTGCTAAATCCCTGACTCTAGACGAATTCCTAAAGCTGCCAGAGACGGAACCTGCCAGCGAATATATTGATGGGCGTATTATCCAAAAACCGATGCCACAAGGAGAACATAGCGTAATTCAAACTGAGTTAGCATCTGCAATCAACTTGGCCGTAAAACCCAAACAGATTGCACGGGCTTTCTGTGAACTTCGCTGTACCTTTGGTGGACGCTCAATTGTACCTGACATTTCTGTGTTTTTATGGGGAAGAATTCCACGCAAGGAAAATGGTGGGGTTGCTAACATCTTCTCAATTGCGCCAGATTGGACAATTGAAATCCTATCTCCTGACCAAAATCAAACTAAAGTTACTAAAAATATTCTGCATTGTCTCAAGTATGGAACTCAGATGGGATGGCTGATCGATCCAGAGGAACAATCTGTGTTTGTTTACCCGCCAAATCAAAGCGCCACTTTTTACGATGAACCAGGAACACGTTTGCCAGTCCCAGAATTTGCCAAAGATTTCAACCTGACTGTAGCAGGCTTGTTTGGCTGGTTACTTGAGTGAGTTATGGTTCGAGCGATCGCACTAACTGTTTTTTGAGACAGATAGGCGATCGCAGTCGGTCCCCAGGAAGGCATATTTAGGCGCTTAACCATTGTTAATCTTGGTATTTGACAAAAAAGCGGAAGTAACCCCCGCCCATTTTTCGATGCCGTTCCATCTATTTACCGAGCTATCCGCGCCGAGAAAGCCCCTAAATTCTATTTATGGGGGCTAGGCGCGGGCGATTTTAAGACGCTCGATGACTCGCTACCGCTACGCTATCGCCGTGATGCTGTCTCTTGTAATATAATTACGTTGCATACACTAACGTAATTATGCTGGTATTTGAGGCAAAACTTGAAGGGACAAAGGAGCAGTACCAATCGCTGGATGAGGCGATTAGAACTGCTCGTTTTGTTCGTAACAGTTGCGTCAGGTACTGGATGGATAACAAAGATATTGGTAGATATGAGTTAAGCGCTTATTGCGCTGTACTTGCTGCTAATTCAGAGTTTCCTTGGGTTGCCAATCTCAACTCTATGGCTCGTCAAGCCAGCGCTGAACGAGCTTGGTCTGCCATCTCCAAATTTTTTGATAACTGCAAGAAAAACAAACCAGGAAAAAAGGGATTTCCACGCTTCAAGAAAGAACAAACACATGGATCTGTTGAGTACAAGACCAGTGGATGGCGACTCTCTGAAGACCGTAGATACATCACTTTTTCGGATGGTTTTCAAGCAGGAACTTTTAAACTTTGGGGAACTCGTGACCTCCATTTTTATCAGTTGAAGCAGTTTAAGCGCATTCGTGTTGTGCGTCGTGCAGATGGTTATTATTGCCAGTTTTGCATTGATTCCGACCGAATAGAAAATCGATTTCCAACCAATAAAACAGTTGGCTTGGATGTTGGTTTAAACTACTTTCTGACCGATAGCAATGGCAATCAAGTTGAAAACCCCAGGCACTTGAGAAAATCAGAAAAATCGCTTAAACGATTGCAACGTTGTTTCTCTAAAACCAAAAAAGGTTCTCAGAACAGGGCTAAGTTTAGAAATAAATTAGCCCGTAAGCACCTCAAGGTAAGTCGCCAACGTAAAGACTTTGCTGTGAAATTAGCAAGGTGCGTAGTGATGTCTAACGACATTGTGGCGTATGAAGACTTGAAGGTGCGAAATATGGTGAGGAACCGTCACTTAGCCAAGACAATTGGTGACGCAGCGTGGACTCAATTCCGGCAATGGGTTGAATATTTTGGCAAAGTGTTTGGCGTGGCAACTGTTGCAGTTCCACCACATAATACAAGTCAAAATTGTTCTAACTGTGGTGAGATTGTCAAAAAATCTCTTAGCACTAGAACTCATTCATGTCTCCATTGCGGAACAGTGTTAGACCGTGACCATAATGCAGCGCTGAACATACTTGAGATTGGACTCCGTACCGTGGGGCACACGGGAACGTTAATCGTCTCTGGAGACATCGACCTCTGCATGGGTGGGGAAACTCCTCCGGGTAAGTCGAGTCGTGGAAAGAGAAAGCCTAAGAAGGTAACTTCTTAGAATCCCCTCCCTTTAGGGATGGGGTAGATGTCAATGAGTCTACAGCAGCAAGTCAAAAATGCTGAAGGCGCGCTCCCACTGCATCGTCTGGGGGTTCTTGAGATCAGGATCGATGATCTTGAAGGTGCGGGCAAGTGCCACACTAAGTCCACCCACGATGTCTGGAAGCCGTGCCTCGGTCTCTTTACTGTAGTCCAGGTCGAGCAGTGGCCGCGTCGTCATGTAATCCAGTATGGGCTTTAGCTCAATCTCCTCGTTGATCTCCTTGAAGTTGTGAATTCTCTCCTCCAGTCCCTTTGTAATAGGTACATCAAAAGGTTCGATGATGT
The DNA here is from genome assembly GCF_034531305.2 of Nostoc sp. ChiQUE02. Lineage (NCBI taxonomy): Bacteria > Bacillati > Cyanobacteriota > Cyanophyceae > Nostocales > Nostocaceae > Nostoc > Nostoc sp. ChiQUE02. Next base: position 20,897 of record NZ_JAVRBN020000057.1, on the reverse strand, counting down.
CGCGCCCGTTCGCCTTCGCCGTAGCCTGGCCACGAAGGAGAAGATCGTAGGTTTTATGATTGACGAAGTCGCTGTAACGCTTAAGGTCGTTCTTGTCCACGTCTAGACCTGCCACAGTGCGGAAGAAGCGCTCGAACTTAGAAATACTGATTACTGACATGATTTAAATCCTCTTTGAGAACATTAAACAACCTCAGTGTTTAACGGTTGAATTGAGCAGATGCTAATAACCTTGAACTTAGTACTGACGGCTCTCTTCAGTCCGCTCCAATGAGGTTTTATTTCAATACAGTTCGGTTAATACTAGCCGCACCCTTTAGCCTGTGAGCTAAATCTCACAACCAATCACATTTGCAGTGCTTTGCAACTCAGCCGATATCTGCAACTATCAGTACATCCCACCATCGTACTCAATTAAGCTGAACCTCAACAGAAATTCTTGCACCCCCGGTTTTTGCCATACAACTGTTTTGCAACTTCCATGATTTCCTCAGAAAGTCCTTAGATTTTTTGGTTAAGGTAATAAGCACTGAGCAGTACCAATCAATATTTTTGACAAAAAAGGTAGGAGACATACTGCGGGGTACAGAAGAAAGATGACAAAAACTTTAGTTGTGGGTTTAAAGCCCACTCACTAATGTACCTACTGCCTCCTGCCTTCTCAACAGGAGAATAGCCTATGGCAGCCGTATCGCTGAGTATTTCGACAGTAAAACCATTGGGCGATCGCATCTTTATTAAGGTCGCGCAAGCGGAAGAAAAAACTGCTGGGGGAATTTTATTGCCCGACACCGCCAAAGAAAAGCCACAGATTGGAGAAGTGGTGCAAGTCGGCCCGGGGAAGCGTAATGAGGATGGATCTCGTCAGCCAATGGAAGTGAAAATTGGCGAACGAGTTCTCTATTCCAGATATGCCGGAACCGACATTAAACTCGGTAGCGAAGAATACGTGTTGTTGTCTGAAAAAGATGTCCTGGCGATCGTGGAGTAAGCAGCTTTCAAAGGGACTGAGTATTGGGTAAAAGAGAGCAGGGGGAGCAGGGGGAGATAAAACTCCTAACTCTTGTACAGACGCGATTTATCGCGTCTCTATTCAGCACTACTGAAAACATCCTAATTAAAATTAACAAGGACAACATTTCTATGGCAAAGACAATTCTGTACAAGGACACGGCCCGTTGGACGTTGGAAAAAGGCTTTGACGCTCTGACCGAAGCCGTCGCTGTCACCCTCGGTCCCAAAGGGCGGAATATAGTTTTGGAGAAAAAATTTGGCGCTCCTCAAATCGTCAATGATGGAGTAACTATTGCCAAAGAAATTGAACTAGAAGATCCCGCTGAGAATACCGGGATTTCCTTGCTACGTCAAGCAGCCTCCAAGACAAACGATGTCGCGGGTGACGGAACCACCACTGCAATTGTGCTGGCTCACGCGATGCTTAAAGAAGGGCTACGCAACGTTACGGCTGGTGCCGATCCCCTGACGGTGAAACGGGGGATTGATAAAGCTACGGAATTCGTCATCGAAAAAATTAAAGAACACGCCCGTCCAATTAAAGATTCTAGGGACATTGAGCAGGTTGCAACCATTTCAGCGGGTAATGACCCCGAAGTGGGTCGGATTGTGGCTGAGGCGATGGAAAGAGTGGGCAAAGAAGGTGTGATCTCTCTGGAAGAAGGCAGATCCACAACGACCGAACTGGAAGTCACTGAAGGAATGCGCTTTGATAGAGGGTACGTTTCGCCTTACTTTGTGACTGATCCAGAGCGAATGGAGGCAGTGCTGGAAGAACCCCACATTTTAATCACCGATCGCAAGATTACAATGGTTCAAGATTTAGTGCCGATTCTGGAGCAAATTGCTCGGACAGGCAAACCCCTACTAATCATTGCGGATGACATTGAAAAAGAAGCCTTGGCAACTTTAGTTGTCAACCATTTGCGCGGTGTACTGCGAGTCGCGGCGGTGAAGGCTCCCGGCTTTGGCGCTCAACGTAAAGCCATGCTGGAAGACATCGCGGCGCTCACAGGTGGTCAGGTGATTAGCGAAGATACGGGCTTGAAGCTAGAAAATGTCAGGTTAGAAATGCTTGGTAGAGCAAGGCGAGCGATCGTTACCAAAGACGACACAACCATCGTGGCAGAAGGCAACGAAGAAGCTGTCAAAGCTCGCATCGAACAAATTCGTCGCCAAATCCAAGAAGTTGAATCCTCCTACGATAAGGAAAAACTGCAACAACGGCTGGCGAAACTGGCAGGTGGTGTCGCGGTGATTAAGGTCGGTGCTGCCACCGAAACTGAACTCAAAGACCGCAAGCTACGTCTAGAAGATGCAATTAATGCCACCAAAGCCGCAGTTGAAGAAGGAATTGTGCCCGGTGGCGGTACAACAATAGCACACATTGCTCCCCAGCTTGAGGAATGGGCAAAGAGCCAAATGAAGGATGAAGAGTTGACGGGCACTATGATTGTGGCTCGCGCCCTTTATGCTCCACTACGTCGCATTGCTGATAATGCTGGTGCTAATGGTGCGGTGATTGTGGAGCGCGTCCGTGAACTGCCCTTTGATGAGGGATACGATGCCGTTGCTAATAAATTTGTGAATATGTTCGAGGCGGGCATTGTCGATCCAGCGAAGGTGACTCGTAGTGCTTTGCAGAATGCTGCATCTATTGGTGGTATGGTGCTGACCACTGAGGGTGTTGTGGTAGAAAAACCTGATAAGCAGGCGAAAGCGCCAGCTGGTGTCGGCCCTGGCGAAGGCTTCGATTATTGAGGAGACTGGGTATTGGGGAGCCAGTCGCGTGCAAAGAGAAGTGCGGTCTTTGGGAGACACTGCGTTGCGGTGAGGGGGTCGCAGTCTTGGCGGTTTCCGCCGATTGCGATCCCCCGAACCCGAAGGGAGGTTCCCTCCGTTGTAGCAAGTGTCGTCTTTGCCCCTTCGGGTGACGCTCCTGCGTCGCTAACGCTACGAAGATCGGAAGTTTCAACTCGACGGGAACCGGAGCCACTCCGGTCTTGGGGTCTCACGCCACTCCCCTCAAGTCGGGAAACCCGCCCACAGGGGTGGCTCCCCAAGTGGAGGATGTGGCATCCAAGACTTGAACTTCCTCACCAAGTGGAGCAACTTCGGAGGGTTTCCCCCGTTGAGCGAACTGGCGTAACTGAGAAAGGTTAAAGGGAAGTTATTTGTTTTTCCCTTACAACTTTGCCTTGTCCCAATCCCCAATCATCATAATTTCCTCAGAAAGCCCTTAGATTTCTTCTCTATAGTGTCAATAGAGTTCAGCACTGGAAGATAGTAACGCTGTTTCAGCAACTGACAAAACCCAGTCTAATGCAGAATTCTAAACACTCAAGTATAGATCATCAGGAGACTTAAAATTATGGCACTCGTTCGTTGGGAACCTTTCCGAGAAGTTGAAAGTTTGCAGCGGCAGTTAAACCGCTTGTTTGATGAGATAGCACCGACAGGTCGTAGAGAAGAGGAAGGCATTGCCTTTATTCCCTCCGCAGAGATTCAAGAAACCCCCGATGCGGTTCATCTCAAGGTAGAAATTCCCGGTGTAGACCCCAAAGACCTAGATGTGCAGGTATCGCCAGAGGCAGTATCTATTTCCGGTGAGCGCAAGTCAGAAATCAAAACGGAAGAAAGAGGCATCACCCGCACCGAATTCCGCTATGGCAGGTTTCAGCGCGTAATTCCGTTGCCTACCCGTGTCCAGCACGACAAAGTAGAAGCAGAATACAAAGATGGCATTCTCAAGCTGAGGCTGCCCAAGGCTGAAGAAGATAGGAACAAGGTTGTGAAAGTAAACTTAGGTGACGGGCACAGGGGCAACGGGCAAGGACAGTGACGCAATGTTTTCCAAAGCACTCCCTTAAGAGCAGGAGGTGACAACATGATCACAACAGCAACGGGCGAACTTAGCCTCCCAGTTAGCGATGCCTTCGGCACACCTGAAGGTGAACGCGACCATATCCGAGGGCCAAAAAACGCACCCGTCACCCTCGTGGAATACGGCGACTATGAGTGTCCCTATTGCGGTCGTGCCCATTTCATCGTCAAAGAACTCCAGCAGTTGACCGGGGATCTCATGCGCTTTGTCTACCGCCACTTCCCGTTAACTAACGTGCATCCCCACGCCGAGCAGGCAGCAGAAGCAGCAGAGGCAGCTGGGGCGCAAGGTAAGTTCTGGGAGATGCACGACCATCTCTTTGAACATCAACAGGCGCTTGATCGCAAACATCTAATAGAATATGCCGCTAACCTCGGTCTTGATGTGCCTCCATTCAGTCGGGAACTCGCTGAGCACGCCCACGCAGCCAGGATACGCGAAGACTTACTCAGCGGAATCCAGAGCGGGGTCAACGGCACGCCGACTTTTTTCATCAACGGTGTGCGCCACGATGGCTCTTACGACCTCCGCTCATTGTTAGCCGCGATTCAAAACGCAGCCGAATCCTGAGTGCTAAGGAGCCAGAGGGCAGAAGGTTCAAGGATAGATTCTTCCCTCTGCCAAAAGGTCACAAGCCCACGCCAGTTTGCTCAAGTCGGGAAACCCTTACTTTCAGAAGCCGTTGTTAAATCCCCTAAATTTATTTATGGGGATTCCCCTTCTGCCCTCTGCCCTTCGGGTTCGCAGTCGCTCATGGGGGAAACCCCCAAGACCGCGCTGTCTCACCTCCTGCCCTCTGCCTTCTTAATACCATTTATTCAACTTGTCCTGAATCCAGACTCTCAATTTTTTATCTTAATCTTTGAAGGAGGTTGCTAACGATGGCAAAAATCGTTGGTATTGACTTAGGAACTACCAACTCCTGTATAGCTGTAATGGAGGGCGGACAACCCGTCGTCATTCCGAACACAGAAGGCGGTCGCACTACTCCGTCTGTGGTTGCCTACACCAAGAAAGGTGAGAAACTTGTCGGGCAAATTGCCAAGCGCCAGGCGGTAATGAACCCAGAAAACACTTTTTATTCTGTGAAGCGGTTCATCGGGCGCAGGTATGATGAAGTCACCCAAGAGGCAAAACAAGTTACTTACAAAGTGGTACGTGACAGTAATGGCAACGTCAAGCTATACTGTCCCGCTCTGAACAAGGAATTTTCACCCGAAGAAATCTCGGCTGAGGTAGTCCGCAAGCTGATAGATGATGCCAGTACATATCTGGGGGAACCAGTGAGGCAAGCGGTAATTACCACCCCTGCCTATTTCAATGACTCTCAACGGCAGGCTACCAAAGATGCTGGTAGAATTGCCGGGATTGAAGTTCTGCGAATTATCAACGAGCCAACGGCGGCTGCCCTCGCTTACGGACTTGACAAGAAAACTAACGAAACTATCTTGGTATTTGACTTAGGCGGTGGGACGTTTGATGTGTCTATCCTAGAAGTGGGTGATGGTGTGTTTGAAGTGAAAGCTACCAGTGGCGACACCCACTTGGGCGGTGATGACTTTGATAAGAGAATCGTAGACTGGCTAGCAACCGAATTCCAGCGTAACGAAGGCATCGACCTCCGTAAAGACAAACAAGCCCTGCAACGCCTCACCGAAGCAGCAGAAAAAGCCAAAATTGAACTGTCAAGCGCAACACAGACGAACATTAACTTACCTTTTATTACCGCAACCCCGGAAGGCCCGAAACATCTAGATATGACCTTAACGCGGGTACAGTTCGAGCAAATGTGCGCCGACTTGTTCGATCGCTGCCGCATTCCCGTCGAACAAGCCCTGCGCGATGCTAAACTGAGTCCCGCAGATATTGACGAAGTAATCCTAGTGGGTGGTGCAACTCGAATGCCGGCTGTCCAGCAACTGGTACGGCAGATAATAGGCAAAGACCCACACCAGGGTGTCAACCCGGATGAAGTCGTAGCAGTGGGTGCAGCGATTCAGGCGGGTGTGCTTGGGGGTGAGGTAAAAGACGTACTGCTCCTAGATGTCACGCCGTTGTCGCTGGGTGTTGAAACTCTAGGTGGTGTGACGACCAAGATTATTCCGCGCAATACCACTGTCCCAGTGAAGAAGTCTGAGGTGTTCTCAACGGCGGCTGACGCACAAACAAACGTAGAAATCCATGTTCTGCAAGGTGAACGCGAAATGGCATCCGACAACAAGAGCCTGGGAACCTTCCGACTAGATGGGATTCCTCCAGCTCCCAGAGGTATGCCACAGATTGAAGTTACCTTTGACATTGATGCTAACGGGATTCTGTCAGCAACTGCCAGAGAAAAAGCCACAGGTAAAGAACAGTCCATTAGCATCACAGGTGCGTCCACCCTCGATAAATCTGAAGTCGAGCGGATGGTGAAAGAAGCTGATCGCAATGCGGAAGAAGACCGTAGGCGGCGCGAACAAATCGATACCAAAAACATGGCAGATTCTGTCGCCTATCAAGCCGAGAAACAGCTTCAGGATTTGGGTGACAAAGTGCCACCAGCAGACAAGTCCCGCGTGGAAGGCTTAATTCGAGACTTGCGTCAGGCAATTGAGCAGAACAACATCGATCGCATGAAGTCTCTCACCAACGAAATTCAACAAGCCCTGATGCAAATCGGCACTGCGGTCTACTCACAAGCAGGCGCATCTCCAGATGGCGGTACCTCCGCAGACGGACAACGCAGTGGTGAAGATGTCATTGATGCAGACTTTGTAGAACAAAAGTAAGAAGACGCAAAGAGGAGCCACTGCGTTGCGGTGAATCAGCACGGAGGGAGGGTTTCCCTCCGCAGGCGACTGTAAACCCGTTAGCGCAGTGTTAGCGAGTCTTCTCCCCTTGGGAGACGCTACGCGAACGAGCGTCAAGGGGGTTCCCCCCGTTGTAGCAAATGGCGTGGGGAGACGTGGTGAGCAGTCCGTTGCGGAGGGAACCTCCGTTAAAGGAACTGCGTTAGCGAGCCTGGGAGCGTCACCCTCTGGGTGATGCAGTGAAATTATCAAATACTCTCTTTCTGTCCCTGTGTCCTTAAATCTGCGCCACATTTCGTGATGTTATCTAGTTTTTTAATTTGGAGTAATTTTTATGACTTCTACATCTGAAAAAACCGCCCTCAAAAGTGTCTCTGCTATCTTCAAAGACGAGAAGAAGATGCAAGAAGTGGTTGAGCGTCTAATCGATCGCGGTATTCCCAAAGATAACATTTCGATTATTGGTCGCGACTTCCACGCCGAAACTCGCATCTCCGGATTTGTGACTAAAGAAGATGTGATCTTGGATGGACTCGCCACCGGAGCGATTTTCGGATCGCTGTTTGGTTCTCTGTTGGCTTTACTTACGGGTGTGGGTGTGTTGTTCATTCCCTTTTTGGGAACCGTAGTAGCAGCAGGCCCTTTGGGAGCAGCATTATTAGGAGCGGCAGGCGGTGCTTTATATGGTTCCTTGGGAGCAGGCATTGGAGCTGCCTTAATCGCAATGGGTATGCCGGAGGACAAAGCTGCTATTTACGAAACACGCCTGAAAGCAGGTGAGTTTTTACTGGTCGCGGAAGTTCCACAAGAACAAGCAGACGAAGTTGTCTCACTGTTAGAAAGTGCGGGTGCGGAAGAAGTCGCTATCACTGACATGAAGATTCCCCGTCAACCAAAAGGTGAACTGGCAGATAATGAGCATATTTCACCAGAAATTAGAGCAAATCTGTCGGACGACGCGCAAAAAACTTTTGTTGATACCTACAATCGGTCGTTCAGAGAAGCCAATGGAAAAGATAATGCCTTGACGAAGGCTTGGGATCGGGTCAAACAGGTGTTTGATCGCGACGAAAAAGGCACTTATTCCAGGTCTAAAGTCAGATCGTAAATTTCCAGAGTTGCGATCGCCTACGGTGGGGCGTAGCCCATCGCGACGAAAAAGGCACTTATTCCAGTCACAAAACAACTTAACTAACCGAAACAGATTATGAACTCTCAAACATTGAATCAGCCCGATACTCGTCTTCAGCAGGAAATTGATAAGGAGACACAAAAGGCAACAGATGAGGCTGAAAGATGCCTAGATCGAGAAGCGGTTTCCGCCATCGAAGAAACTCGAAATGCAATTAATGCCATTGAGGAGGAAAATACTCAAGAAGCGATCGCTGCTTTAGAACGAGCAACTGGAAAACTTGACATTTTGGTGGCAAGATACCCTGAACTGGGCTTGGTTCCCGTCATGACTCAGGTATCCATAATCGATGTTGCCCCTCTGGATCTTCATGTGATTGAACGAATTCGCACTCAACTTAAGAATGCTTTCAATAACGAAGATTTTCCGACTGCTCGTCAACTTTTGAACAACCTGATGAGCGAGATTCGGACATCAATCGTCAATCTGCCACTAGAAACGTATCCTGATGCTATGAGAGAGGCAGCCCGGTTGTTGAGGGAAGGAAAAACCGATGAAGCCAGAACACTTTTGCAAGTTGCTCTCTCAACCCTAGTGCTAACAGAGCAATCTCGACCAATTCCGCTGCTCAATGCTTACACCCTCTTAGTAGATGCAGTCGATCTAGCAGAGAGCGATCCAGAGCAAACGCTGAGGTTGTTGAAAGACGCTCGCACTCAACTTAAGTTGGCTCAAGAACTGGGCTACGCCAGAAGTAATCCTGAGTATGCAGAACTTGAGCAGGCAATCAAAAATCTGGAGCGGCAAGTTAAGGCAAGTGAGAAAACCACAGACGCATTTGCCAAGCTTCAGGAAAGATTCTCTAGTTTCTTCAATCAGGTATCCGCAGCCATCAATCCAGCTTAATGAAGGCAGAAGGCAGGAGGCAGAAGGCAGGAGGCAGAAGGCAGGAGGCAGGAGGCAGGAGTTAGTTATTCTTACCCTTTCCCCGTCTCTAGTCTCCCTCATCTCCCTTGTCCCATACTTCAATCGAGGCGCAAAACAAGTTAACAAATCAGGAGAATAATTATGAACGCCCAAACATCGAATCCACAAGATAATCGCGATCGGCAAGAAGATGCTCGTAATCAGCAAGAGATTGACAACGAGAGACAAAAGGCAACAGATGAAGCTCAAAGATGCATAGATCAAGAAGCAGTTTCCGCGCTCAAAGAAACTCGAAATGCAATTAATGCCATTGACCAGGGAAATACTCAAGAAGCACTTCAAGCTTTAGAACGAGCAACGGGAAAACTTGAAATTCTAGTAGCACGATACCCTGAACTGGGTTTGGTTCCTGTGTCAGCTCAAGTAAATATAATCGATCTTGCCCCTGACGATTCTAATGAGATTGAGCGAATTCGTAATTACATTAAGAGTACTGTGAATGAGGACGATTTTCGTACTGCTCGTCAACTGTTGAACAGCCTGGTGAGTGAGATTCGCACAACAATCTTTAATCTGCCACTAGAGACATATCCTGATGCCATGAAGGAAGCAGCCCGGTTGTTGAACGAAGGTAGAACCGATGAAGCCAAAACGGTGCTGCAACTTGCCCTCTCAACCCTAGTGGTGACAGAAGTTGCTCGACCCCTACCGCTGCTTAGAGCCGATATTGACATAATGAGTGCAGTTGCTATAGCAGACAGCGATCGCGAAAGAACGCTGAGGTTGCTGGAAGATGCTCGCAACCAACTCAGGTTGACTCAACAACTGGGCTATGCCAAAGGCGATCCTGAGTATGCAGAACTTGAGCAGGCAATCCACGATATTGAGCGGCAAGTTAGGGCAAACGAGAGAACCGCAGACCCATTGAGTCGGCTTCTGGAAAAATTCTCTAGTTTCTTCAAACGTATATCTGGAACCGCCCCCGCCCAACCAGCTTGATGAAGGCAGAAGGTGAGAAGAGGATAGGGGGATAGGGAGCAGAGGAGATAGGGAGAATCAAGGGTAATTTTAGTCTTTTCTCCTGCGCTCCTCCGCCCCCCTGCCCCTCTGCTCCCCTGCTCCTCCGCCCCCTACCTTCTTCAATCCAGGTGCAAAACAAGTTTATAAACCAGGAGAATGATCGTGAACCGATATCACAGATTCTTTAGAAGGCTGCAAGTCCTGTTCGTGGGTATTCTTTTTTCCTCGCTTTTATTCATCGCTCCCGTTCATGCAGTTAGCTCTGCTGCGGTATCTCCTGAAAGATTGAATCAGCTTGATACTAGTCTTCAGCAGGAGATTGAAAAGGAGAGACAACAGGCAACAGCTGAGGCTGAAAGTAAACTGGATCGAGAAGCGATCGCCGCAATTGAAGAAACTAAAAAAGCGATCGCTGCCATTGAGCGGGGAAAGACTCAAGAAGCAATTGCTGCCCTAGAACGAGCAACTGGAAAAATTGACATTCTAGTAGCACGATACCCTGAACTAGCTCTGATTCCGGTAGCGGCTCAGGTAGCGATCATCGATTTTGCCCCTGAGGATTTTAATTTGATTGACCGAATTCGCAAACAAGTTAAGGCTGTTGCAATTGCAGAAGATTTTCCGGCGGCTCGCGAACTGTTGAACAACCTGATAAGCGAGATTCGCACAGCAATCGTCAATCTGCCATTAGAGAGATATCCAGATGCAACGAAGCAGGCAGCTCGGTTGTTGAACGAAGGCAAAATTGATGAAGCCAAAGGCGTGCTGCAACTTGCGCTCTCAACTTTAGTGGTGACAGAACAAGCTCGACCCCTGCCGCTAGTCAAAGCCCATACCGATCTAGTGACTGCGGTTACTTTAGCAGAGAAGGATCGCGATACAGCACAGAGGTTGCTAGAAGATGCTCGTGCCCAACTCAAGTTAGCTCAAGAACTAGGATATGCCAGAGGCGATCGCGAGTATGCAGCATTTGACAAAGCAATTAGAAATCTAGAGCGGCAAGTTAAGGCACGTGAGAACACAACAGGTGCATTTGCCAAGCTTCAGGAACAATTCTCTAGTTTCTTCAACCGCGTATCCGAAGTCGTTAAACCAGATGATTCCTCGAAAAGGGCAGAAGCCAGTAGACGCGATTAATCGCGTCTGTACAAGAATTAGAAGTAGAGACGCGATGAATCGCGTCTGTATAAGAGTGAGGAATTTTATCTCCCCCTGCCCCCCATCCCGTTAATCTCAAGAGGTGCTGATGGTTGCAGCAACCGATTTCAAAGATTATTACCAAATTCTCGGTGTCAGTAAGAACGCCACTCCGGAGGATATCAAAAAAGCCTACCGGAAATTGGCACGGAAATATCACCCGGACTTAAATCCTAACGATAAGCAAGCGGAAGCGCGGTTCAAAGAAATTAACGAAGCTAATGAAGTGCTGTCCGACCCAGAAAAACGCCAGAAGTATGACCAGTATGGTCAGTACTGGCAACAGGCTGCGGCGGGTGCACCTCCACCCAGAGGGGCGGGTACACAAGGTTATGACTTTAGCCAGTATGGCAACTTTAATGATTTCATTGATGAATTGCTGGGAGGGTTAGGTCGCAGTGGCAGTCGTACAAGGCAGCGCACAGCTAATTATCGCACTACAAGAAGACCAGAAGGATTCCGGGAATACGCCGACTTTGGCTATGGAGAAGACCCCTTCGGCCGCTTCACTGATGTTCCCGCACAGGATACAGAAGCGGCGATCGCCCTCACTTTTTCTGAAGCATTTCATGGTACACAGAAGCAGCTACAAATTGATGGAGAAACTATCACTGTTCGCATTCCGCCGGGAGTAAAATCGGGAAGCCGCATTCGAGTCAAAGGCAAAGGACAGATGAGTCCTTTTAGTCAGCAACGCGGCGATTTGTATCTGACAATTGAATTATTGCCTCATCCTTTCTTCAAATTTGAGGGCGACAATCTTGCTTGTAAAGTACCCATTAGCCCAGAAGAAGCAGTGCTTGGCGCACAAATAGATGTTCCTACGCCCGATGGCAAGGTAACGATGGCAATTCCGGCCGGTGTGGATTCCGGCCAAGCACTGCGGCTACGTGGCAAGGGCTGGCGCGATCCAAAAGGCAATCGTACCGCTTTGATTGTGCGGATAAAAATTGTGACACCCAAAGATTTGAGTCCCCAAGAAAGAGAGTGCTATGAAAAATTGCGACAAGTTAGCAGTTTTAATCCCCGTCAAGGCTTAGAAGAGGTGCGATTATGATTTCTAACCTGAGTTTGTCTAGTGTGGTGTGGTCAGAAACAGGCGATCGCCTTTATAGTTTCGAACAAGTCGCTTACCTCACCCAAACCTCGGTTTTATTACTAGAACGATTTGCCCGCCTGGGACTAATTGAACCTGTAGGAATCATGCTGCGCCGACAGGATATGTTTCGCGTTGTGCAGATTCAAAGGTTGCACCGCGATCTGAACTTGAATTGGGTCGGAGCAGCAATGGTGCTAGATATGGTAACTGAAATTGCCCAACTCAAGGCACAACTACGTGCCTACCGTGCTTAATTACAAATTCGTAATTAAGAGCGTTAACAAAATAATTTATTTCTCAGCTAAGGGGCACGATTATGCAACCAACCAATCCCGAGCAATTTACTGAAAAAGCCTGGGAAGCTCTTGTTCGTACTCCCGAAATTGCCAAGCAGTTTCAGCATCAGCAGATTGAGAGCGAACATTTGATGCTAGCGCTACTGGAACAGGAAGGACTCGCCAGTTCTATTTTCAACAAAGCCGGGGTAAATGTTCAAAAACTACACGAGCGCACTATCGACTTCATCAACCGTCAGCCCAAAGTATCGGGGGCTAGCAGTGGTTCGGTATACATCGGACACAGTTTAGAGACGCTGCTTGATCGCGCCGAACAATACCGCAAAGAGTTTGGTGATGAATATATTTCTATTGAACATTTAATACTTGCCTTTGCCAAAGACGATCGCTTTGGTAAAAAGTTGTTTCAAGAATTTGGACTGGATGAAAAAAAACTCCGCAACATCATTCAACAGATTCGAGGGAGTCAAAAAGTGACAGATCAAAACCCGGAAGTTAAATATGAAGCGCTAGAAAAATACGGACGCGATTTAACCCAATTGGCACGTGAGGGCATACTCGACCCAGTGATTGGACGAGATGAAGAAATTCGTCGCACGATTCAAATCCTTTCTCGTCGGACTAAAAATAACCCCGTGCTGATTGGTGAACCCGGTGTCGGTAAAACGGCAATTGTAGAAGGATTAGCGCAGCGCATTATCAGTGGTGATGTCCCGGAATCATTGCGCGATCGCAAACTAATAGCTTTAGACATGGGTGCGTTAATTGCCGGAGCCAAATACCGGGGAGAATTTGAAGAACGCCTGAAAGCTGTCTTAAAAGAAATCCAAGAAGCACAGGGACAAATCGTCTTGTTCATTGACGAAATTCACACTGTAGTTGGTGCGGGTGCAACGCAAGGATCGATGGATGCTAGCAACTTGCTCAAGCCGATGCTTGCTCGCGGCGAATTGCGCTGTATTGGTGCCACCACGCTAGATGAATACCGCAAATACATTGAAAAAGATGCGGCTTTGGAACGTCGTTTTCAGCAGGTGTATGTCGATCAGCCCAGTGTGGAAGATACCATTTCAATTCTGCGCGGTTTGAAAGAGCGTTACGAGTTACATCACGGCGTGAAGATTTCTGATAGTGCGTTAGTTGCGGCAGCTACTCTGTCTGCGAGATATATTAGCGATCGCTTCCTACCCGACAAAGCTATTGATTTGGTCGATGAAGCTGCGGCTAAACTAAAAATGGAAATTACTTCTAAACCAGAAGAATTAGACGAAATCGATCGCAAAATTCTGCAACTGGAAATGGAGCGGCTGTCACTGCAAAAAGAAACAGACAGTGCTTCCAGAGAGCGTTTAGAACGCATAGAGAGAGAACTTGCACAGTTAAAAGAACGGCAAGTTGCTCTCAATGCTCAATGGCAAGCAGAGAAGCAAATTATCGATCGCATTCGCCAAATTAGACAAGAGATTGAGCGTGTCAATGTAGAAATTCAGCAAGCCGAACGCGATTACGACCTCAACCGGGCAGCAGAACTGAAATACAGCAAACTCACTGAGCTGCAACGACAACTAGAAGAAGCCGAAGCGCGACTAGCTCAAATCCAGACTAGCGGTAAATCTCTGTTGCGCGAAGAAGTCACCGAAGCTGACATTGCCGAAATTATCTCCAAGTGGACGGGTATTCCGGTGAGCAGACTGGTTGAATCGGAAATGCAAAAACTCTTGCATCTGGAAGAAGAGCTACATAAACGTGTGATTGGTCAGGACGAAGCTGTAAGAGCTGTTGCTGATGCAATTCAACGTTCCCGTGCTGGGTTGGCAGACCCGAATCGTCCCATTGCTAGCTTTATTTTCTTAGGCCCGACTGGGGTGGGAAAAACAGAACTGGCAAAAGCTTTAGCGCAATATCTGTTTGATACCGAAGATGCACTGGTGCGGATCGATATGTCCGAATACATGGAGAAACACGCTGTTGCCCGTCTCATTGGTGCGCCTCCAGGTTACGTGGGCTATGAAGAAGGCGGACAACTCACCGAAGCGATTCGCCGCCGACCTTATTCTGTAATTCTGTTTGACGAAATTGAGAAAGCTCATCCTGATGTATTCAACGTCCTGCTGCAAATCCTGGATGATGGTCGCCTAACTGATTCTCAGGGACGCACAGTAGATTTTAAAAATACGATCGCGATTATGACCAGCAATATTGGTTCAATATACATTTTGGATGTGGCAGGAGACGATAGCAAGTACGAACAAATGCGCGATCGCGTCATGGAAGCAGTGCGAGAAAGTTTCCGCCCCGAATTTCTCAACCGCATTGATGAAATCATTATCTTCCACAGCTTGCGGAAGGACGAGTTGCGCGAAATTGTCAAACTACAAGTGCAGCATTTAGAGGAGCGACTGCGCGAGCGTAAACTCTCGCTCAAAATCTCCGACGAGGCTCTCAATTGGATTGTTCAGGTCGGTTATGACCCAGTTTACGGTGCTCGTCCCCTGAAGCGGGCGATTCAGCGAGAACTAGAAACTCCGATTGCTAAAGCGATTCTACGCGGCGAGTTCCACGAAGGCGACACAATCTACGTCCATGTGGAACACGAACGACTGGTGTTGAAGCGCTTATCACCTGAACTGGTCAATGCTTAGAGGGGGCAGAGGAGCGCAAGGGAGAGATAACTCTTGGAAAGACTTGGGTTAATCGCGTCTCTCTTTCAAAATTTAACAACATATCAAAACATTTTTGGAAAAGCTATGACTTCTGAAGATTTTAGAGAAACCAGAACAAATTCAGCATTGCCAATTGTCTTAGGTGTTTTGATGATTCTGCTGGGAATTGCAGCGATCGCAGAACCATTTATTGCCACTATTGCCATCACAATCGTATTCTCCTGGACTTTAATTATTGCTGGCATCGTCCGAATTGTTCATGCATTTCAATCACGTCACAAACGAGGCTTCTGGACAACACTAGTAGTTGGTATTCTATACGTAATTGGTGGGATTTTGTTGATTAGCAACATCTTTGGTGCTGCACTCTCTCTCACCTTAGCTTTTGGATTTATCATTTTTATTGAGGGTGTATTGGAGGTGATCGCAGCATTTGAAATGCGTCGAGATCCAAACTGGGGTTGGGTACTATTTAGCGGGATTATGGCTATTATTCTAGGGATTTTTATTCTGTATCAATGGCCTGTCAGCGCAGTTTGGGTATTGGGAGTATTTGTAGGGATTAATTTTTTGTTGACGGGTGTTTGGATGATCATGCTTTCATTAGCTTCTCGTAGTCTTCCTGACCATAGGGCAAGAGTTTAAAGCAGTTATCAGTTATCAAAGTTTGAGTTGGGGTCTAAATCTCCAACTCAAACGTAGCACGCAATAGTGGTGAGGAACTTTGACTCCCAACTGAAAAACAGTTTACTGTTAACTATTTACTAATTTGTTGAAATAACTTTCGGTTTTATTGGTGAGCTAGTGCTGCCTCACTGAAATAAGGATAATATGATTACAACAGATAACAAGCACGCTGTTGGAGTATTTACTAACCGTAAAGCAGCGGAGCAATCAGTTAATGAATTGAAAGCCTCAAGCTTTCCAATGGAAAAAGTTGCGATTTTTGCAAAATTTGCAGATCGCATAAATCCTATTGGCGAAGTATCAGTCAGTTCGCGTATCAACAATCAAAGTGTAGATACAACTGGAGCAGTTGGTGACGCTTTAACTACAAGTTTTTGGGGAAGCGTATTAGTTGGTCTTAGCAGTTTGGTACTTCCTGGCGGTATTGGAGTAATAATTGCAGTCGGTTCGGTTGGAACAGCATTCATTATCAGTGTAGCGGGTGTTGCAGTTAGTACTATAGCCACAAATCATTTAGTAAAGGTGCTAGCTAGTTTAGGTATTCCTGAAGACCGAGCTAGACGTTATTGCGATTGCATCCAGTGCTGTGAATATTTACTAGTACTAAAAGGCAAAGATGAGGAGATTCAAAATGCTGAAGTCATTTTGAAGAAGCATGATATTAACTATTGGGGTATCTATGAGCTACCACAGGTTTAAATAAGCCTTCTTCATTGTCCTGATGACATCTATACTAAGATATAGATATGGAAGAAATTATACAACCCAGATTCCGCAGGTGCGCTCGTAAATGCTGTATTTTTGAAAATGACCTAAATGCTGCATTTTAGAAGCATGACAGCATCACCATTAGATATCAGGGTACAGGATATTGACCACTGCGGCATAGTCGCAGGCATCTGTGATGAGATGAATCTAGTAGAACAAATTAATCGGCTATTGGGAACTCACACTCAAGAAATTATCAGTGCAGGTCAAGTTGTAAAAGCAATGATTTTAAACGGATTAGGGTTCGTGAGTGCGCCATTATATTTGTTTGAAAAGTTTTTTGTTGGGAAAGCTACAGAGCATCTTTTAGGAGAAGGGGTACGTCCAGAACACTTAAACGATGACTGTTTGGGTCGAGTATTGGACAAATTATATGAGAGGCTGTTTGGAAAGTTTTGAGGAGTAAAATTTTATGCCAATCGCCTCACCATGATCCGGATCATGGCAAGGTAGATAAACGTCTCTGATGTTTCGGGCAATAACTCATAGTCTCTGACCAACCGCCGACACCCCATGAGCCAACCAAAAGTGCGCTCAACCACCCAACGTTTTTTGAGCAAGACAAAGCCCTTGGTCTGCTCCGGGCGCAACACCACCTGCACAATCCAACGGCAAAAATTCATCACCCACTGCATAAACGGCTCACCGTCAAAGCCACCATCACTCCCATTGGATAGTCAAGCCAGATACCTGCTCCTGAGAGTGTTTCACGCGTTTAAGTACTTGTTTTCCCCCTTCTCGCTCACCCACATTGGCCGCCGTGACCAAGACCCGCAAGACTAACCCGCCCGGTATTGACCGTCATAAATCGCTTCCGTCCCTTGATTTTTTTTCCTGCATCAAAGCCGATCAATTGACTCACCATCGCTGCACTCTTGACGCTTTGACTATCGATGATCGCTTCGGATGGACTTCTATGGCGCTCCTACTCAATTACAAAAAAGATAAGGGATTGCTCATATTTTCAGCAAAACCAAGAATCCCGCGATCGCGATGTTCGTAAATTAACTGACCTTGGGAATCAAATAGAAAAGTACCTCCCCGTTGTGTCAAATAAGATGAATCTGGTACATAAATATTCCAGTTTCTCAAAACTTCAGTCATGTTTCGCAGGCGCAGGGTTGCTAATTCAAATGGGCGCTGAAAACCTTTTCCTCCAGCCGCTTTGAAAAACGAACCTTTTATTGGTGGTAAAGGTGTGCTCTTGATAACTTCCTCATCAGCAATTAATTGAGGTGCTTTTTTATCACCTTTGTAACCCCGAAAAACTTCCTTGAGAGTTCCAGGGCTACGAATTCCTGCACACATTAAGATTAAATTAAGCCAAGCTTTTTGTGAACTTGATAGCAAAGGAAATTGTATAGATAGGCCGCGATAAAGCCGTAAAAGCTCGTGAATTTCAGCCTTTGCATCCACAAATAACCATTCTTGAGGAAAGCCAGTATATTCGCAAAACTTGATCCCAGAATTGCGATCTCCAATTCCAATAGCACGAATTGTGATTCCTCTGGCTTCAATCTCTTCTTTTTCTTTGAGCAGCCACCAAGCATATTCTAAGTTATCAAAATCTCCCAACTGCGACCAAATAAGCACGAGCAACTTTGAAGTATTAGAGCAACCATCTAAAACGGGTTTAATCTCTGCATCACTAACCCGCAGGCGTTGAGTTTGACTCAAAATTGAGTAAATATCTGGAGAATTGGTGGGTGTTTCAGTATTCATGTACGTGAAGGCAACAGTCTTTAAATAAAATTTTAGACGGATTGGGACAGCAACCCTGACATATCTAATACTCGTCCTGACCAAATATTACATTGTTCTGACATTTGTCCCCGTTTACTATCATCAGACCAAATACTATCAAAAGTTAATCTCCATCGTGCCAGTTGAACTTGAATTTTAACCAGTTCTTCAGCATATTCAGGTTCAATTTCTGCTGCCGTCCATTCAATAAAACATATAGTTTCATCTGTCACACTTTCAACAGCTTCTTTATAAGCGCTGTTACAAAATGTCAAATAAGCACGGTTAAGCTTCCCCAGCGACTCCAAAAACTTCTGCACCGACTCCTCCAATGCAACCGAATACACTCGACTGATGCGATCGCTAATCTCCCGAACCTGCTGACATTCGGTAGGCAGGTAATTGTAAGATTTGAGGTGCTGCAAAGCAACGGTGTACTCCCCATCCCAGGTTTTGACAGTGCAACTAAAATCATTCACTCTTGCGACTATCCCCCAGCAGCCACCCTTACCTCTGAGTTCTGGGTTGTCTTTTGCAAGGATTTGGCAGACTTCGCCAATCTGGTAGGTATTGGGTACTTGGGTTCGCTCCATGATGCGCTGCACAACATCTTTCACGATTCTACCAGTCGGCACTTTACCACCAGCAAGTTCTACTGCCTGTTGCCATACTTCTTGCTGTTGTTGGGGTTCGAGCTTGGTCATTGATCGGACTTGGCGCTCACTGGTAGGCAGAATTTGTGATCCATTGGTTATCACATTCTCATTTGCCACATTTTGACAACCAATGGTTGTCAAATTTTTGTAAACACCAGCTGCGGCAATCAAATAATTTGATTGTTGCCGACTATGCCCAAAGCGATCACGGCAATAATCTTCAAATGTTTTATGCGTGGAGCGATAAAGCCGTCTGCCCCTCAATTCCGTCAGTGCTTTCCCTGCCTCAAAAAATGCCCGCTCCACTTTCCTCTCCAAGTGCAGGCGTTCGCCCTTGGCGTTGGCGTTCGCGTAGCGTGTCGCAGACAAGCCATCGCTTTGCTCCTCTTGGGTCAACTCTGTTACTTCAACAGCAATAACTGTAATTGTTGCTGAACCTGGGTCTACTTGCTGGGAGATATCCTCGTTTACAGAGCTAGCTGCTGAAGTTGAATCGGTAGATGTGGGAGAAGTGGCTTTTTTGCGTCTAGAAGGTGGACTATTCATATTTCCACGTCTTCTAGTTCAACAATATTTTTTTACGATCAATTGCAACGTATATTTTGGGCGTGGTTGGAAACTCCGATTCCTTCTCTAATAAAACAGAGGGGAGAGCAAGAAGATTGATGGTCTGAGAGTCAATCATCTTTGCTCTAATCACGGTTGCACCCCAAACTCCTGGAGTTGATGAAAAAGCAATTCGTAACTCCTTAGATAGTGCGGAACTGAAGCCTTCAAGATTAGCTACAATCCTTGCAGAGCATGGTTTTCATCCTGCGGAACTCCGATAATGGAAAACCAACGGTATCCCCGATATTGCGATCGCTATGAACAAGCAAACGAACTCTACCAACACTGCTTGAAACTGGAGTGGCAACGCGAATTAATTTGACCTTCCGACCACACACAGGAGACGGGAGATAACGCTGTAGCTGGCTGTTAAGGATTTCATAGCCAGCACAAGCTCTCACAAAAAGTTGAATCGGCGGCATGGGTGCAATGCCGCTCCATTTTTCTGCGTCTATTTCTGGAGGAAACATGACTACAATTAGTTCAGAAAACCAGCATTTAACTGAATGGCTCAACAGTGGAGTTGACGAAGAAATCTATCATCTGAATGTGCGTTCCCTTCCAGGGTTGCCGCAGGCATCGCTCTACGGCACAACACCTTACGAATATCTGCTCTACAGTCCCAAAATCTCCCGCCGCAACGATGGACGCGCGATCGCGATTTAAAAAAATACCAGCACATTGAACTAGGCGGCTGGTGGTGCAATGGCGTTGACCCCCTCAACAACTACGTGCTGATGATGTGGGGCTGCTTCAAACCCGACCAACCCAGACGCGACCGCCAGAAAATCCACAAGTTCATCAAGTACGAACACCCATACAGAGAAGAGACACGCGCTTTCTTTCTGTTAGTCCCGAATCGCATTTGGGTGAAAGTTTCCCTACGTTGCGGTATTCCCATCACAGAAGAAGACTTACAGCAACCGGGTGGGTTCTGGCACTGGGTTTGGCGACACAATGTACCAGTGACAATTGTCGAAGGTGTCAAGAAAGCAGGGGCGTTACTGACTGCTGGTTATGCAGCGATCGCAATTCCGGGAGTAAACGCTGGCTATCGCACACCCACTGATGAATATGGTACTGCCACTTGTGTTGAGCGGAGTCGAAACATCGGTAAAGCATACCTGATTCCAGACCTCAAACACTTTGCTACACAGGGGAGACTTGTCAACATCTGCTTTGACCAGGACAATAAACCTGAGACAGTCCAGCGAGTTAGAACCGCCATCAGTCGCATGGGACGGCTGCTGGTAAATGAGGGCTGTTCGCTGCGGGTAATTGATTTACCATTAGGGGCAGAGAAAGGAGTTGATGATTTTATCAAGAAAGGCAGAGGGCAGGAGGCAGGAGGCAGAAGGGAATGCTGCAACAGTCCTCTGGCTGTGACCGAACCGAACTTGGGTCTAAAAC